>JALSJL010000260.1 GCA_026989405.1 Marinosulfonomonas sp.
AGGATGCAAAATGATGGTGAAATTCTATTACCCGGACGGGGACTGGTGCTATCGCGGGCTGCAAACAGTTCACGCGGTCTTTCATGACCCGGAAGGCAAGCTGATCGCGCGCGCGCAGAAGGGCGATCGTTCCGGCTACTACGAGTTCGAGATCACCGGTTTCGAACTGGTCGGGCCGGGGCAGGTCTTTACCTGAAGGCACAGGCCCGACAGGGGCCAACCTGTGGCAGCCAGGCGCGCTATTTGTTCATCGCTTCGGCGCGCGCGGCGGCGGCGATGATTTCCTCGGCAATCTCGCGCGCCTCGTCCGGCTCGAAATCCAGCGGAAGCTCGATGCCGCCTCCTTCGATGAAAAGGCGCACCATCCCGAGGCTTGTCGGCCCGATCTGAAGATTTGCCGCGATGTCGCTTTGCTTGTCGATGCCCATTGTCCCAACTCCGATGACAGGTGCCTGCCCACTAACCCGTGGCGCAGGTGCAGGCAAGAGCGCGAGATGCGCGAAAAAGGCAGGCTTTGGCGCCAGCCCCCTTGCATTCGCTCAGGGGCGATTGTAAATCCGGCCCCAGTGCCGCCTTAGCTCAGTTGGTTAGAGCGCTGGATTGTGGATCCAGAGGTCCCCCGTTCAAGCCGGGGAGGCGGTACCACCTTCGCGATTTTCCGCAACAGCGCATTTTCATTGTGCCGATCCCGTCAGGCGCTGGTCTTGCCTCCGAAAGTCGCAAGAGTGGTGAGACAATGGACGAGTGGGCAAAGCGTTTGATTTCGACCCTTGCCATGGGGGCCGGACTGGCCCTGGCGGGGCCGGTTGCCGCCCAGGTGGCCCTGAAAGGCGTCAGCCTGGCGGGGGCCGATTTTGGCGAAGACAACCTGCCCGGCGAATTCGGCACCCATTACACCTACCCGACACCGGCCGAGGTCGACTATTTCCTGTCGCGCGGCATGAACCTGTTTCGCCTGCCATTTCGCTGGGAACGTCTGCAGCCCGTCCCCGGAGCAGGGCTTGACCGCGATGAGCTGTCACGTCTGCGCGCAATCGTGACTTATGCGACCGGCAAGGGTGCGCATGTGGTGCTCGATCCGCACAACTATGCGCGCTATTTCGGCAAGGTCGTCGGCTCGCCGGACCTGCCCACACTGGCGCTGGCCGATTTCTGGACCCTGCTGGCGCGCGAGTTTGGCTCTGACCGCCGGGTCATTTTCGGCCTGATGAACGAGCCCTTCGACATGGCGACAGCGCAATGGCTGGAACAGGCGAAAATGGCGATTGCCGCGATACGCGAAACCGGCGCGCAAAACCTGGTCCTGGTTCCCGGAAATGCCTGGAGCGGCGCGCATTCCTGGACGTGGGAGGATTATGGCGGGGCAAATGCGGTCGTGATGGCGGGCGTCAGGGACCCCGGCAACAATTTCGCCCATGAGGTGCATCAGTATCTTGACGAAGACTCGTCCGGTGCTTCGGCGCAATGTGTGAGCGCGACGATCGGCTCGGACCGGCTGCGGGGCTTTACCGAGTGGTTGGAACAGCACGGCGCGCAAGGGTTTCTCGGAGAGTTCGCGGGCGGCGCAAACGAGCGTTGCGCCGCGGCACTGGGCGACATGCTTGGCTTCATCGAGCGTCACCCCGATCAATGGATCGGCTGGGCCTGGTGGGCGGCCGGGCCGTGGTGGGGCGACTATGCGTTCTCGTTGGAACCCGAGGCCGGCCGCGACCGGCCGCAAATGGCGGTTCTGGACGTATTCCTGAAGAAATGAGCCGCAAGCACGTCAGCGCACAAGGTCGGGATACAGGATCCAGGTCAGCGTCATTGCCGGCAGGACAACGACAACAAACGTGACGAACATGTCTGCCCAAAGGCTGTTTTTCCGCCGCAGTCGGCCAAACAGCGTTCCGGCGATATTGCGCCCGGTGAAGGCCAGCAGATAGTTTTCAAACGCCGCCAGAAGTTTGGTCAGCGAGACCGTCGTGAGAACGAAAAAAGAGGTTCGGTAGATTGCATCGCGCAGGGAAGGCTCGATCAGGGGGGTGCGATTTGCCAGCAGAGCGGCTCCGAACACGATCAGCAGCAATGCGCCCAGCCGGGCCGAGACCCGCCAGATGCCCGCAGGCGTGATCCGGCGCAGGAACGGGTTGGTTTCGCGGTGGCCGCGGCGCAGGCAAAGCCAGGTGGAATGTGCATCGAGCACGAGGCCCGCAAGCAGGAGCACGGCCAGCGTTTGCGGGCTGGGCATCCGCTCTACCGCGCCCGGG
The DNA here is from genome assembly GCA_026989405.1 of Marinosulfonomonas sp. GTDB lineage: Bacteria > Pseudomonadota > Alphaproteobacteria > Rhodobacterales > Rhodobacteraceae > JAJRUE01. Next base: position 2,250 of record JALSJL010000260.1, read on the forward strand.
GCCGGACCGTGACGGTCTGGCGCAGATCATGGGTGGCGGCGTCGTAGATCAGGATTTCGTTGTCGTCGGTCACCACTGCATACCAGTCATCGCCGCGCGTGAACGCCAGCACGCGCGCGCCTTCGGGCAGGGTGATTTCCCGGGGCAGGGCCATCGGGGCCGGTGTCTGCGTGAAGCGGACAGCGAGCATGGCCACAATCACCGCCAGACCAAGGATCATGGTTGCGGTCAGGATCGTAACCAGAATACGAAGGAAGCGCAGGTTGCGAACCTCTTTTTCTGAAACCGGAGTGTCGTCCATGGCCGCCTCTGAGATTGTCATCACCATCGGGCAAGACCCGCCCGGCCGCCTTGATAAGGCACTGGCCCGCGAGGTGCCAGAGGCCGCGGCACTGTCACGTTCGCGCCTCGCGCGGCTGATTGCCGAGGGCGCCGTGACGCGCGACGGTGCGCCTGTGACCGACCAGAAGGCCCGTGTGACGCCCGGGCAGGTCTATGTGATCCAGGTGCCCGAGCCTGCCGCGACGCATATCCTGCCGGAAGACATCGCGCTGGATATCGTTTGGGAAGACGCCGACCTTGTTGTCGTCAACAAGCCGGCCGGCATGGTCGTGCATCCGGCCCCCGGAACACCCTCGGGCACGCTGGTGAACGCCCTGCTGCACCATTTCGGGGGCACGCTTTCGGGGGTGGGCGGGCAGGCGCGCCCGGGCATCGTGCACCGGATCGACAAGGACACCAGCGGGCTGCTGGTGGTGGCCAAGTCCGATGCGGCGCACCACGGGCTGGCCGCGCAGTTTGAAAAGCACTCGGTCGAGCGCAAGTATCTCGCGCTTGTCCACGGCGTGCCCGACGCCGCCGACCCGCGACTTCGTGGTGTGAAAGGGGTAAGCTTCGAGCCGGGCAACGTGATCCGCATCACGACGCAGCTGGCGCGTCACAAACATGACAGGCAAAAACAGGCGGTGCTGTTTTCCGGCGGCCGCCATGCGGTGACCCGGCTGCGTCCGCTTGAAACCTTCGGCGAGCCGGCTGCGCTGGCCCTGGTCGAATGCTGGCTTGAAACCGGGCGCACGCATCAGATCCGGGTCCATATGGCCCATGCCGGCCACGGGTTGGTTGGCGACCAGACTTATGGCGGGCGCCGGAAAGTCTCGGCCCGGGCGCTGGAAGACACCGCGCGCGCGGCCGTCGCGGGCTTTCCCAGACAGGCGCTGCATGCGGCGGTTCTGGGGTTCCGGCACCCGGTCACGGGTGAAACACAGCATTTCGAAGCGCCGTTGCCCGCTGATCTGGACAGCCTGCTGGGCGCCTTGCGCGCCTGATCCGACAGCACGATTGCCAAATTGCACCATCGGCGTAGAGTATCAGGCATCGATAACGGCATTTTCACAGGAGCTTCGCATGCGCGGCCATTCAACGATCATTCGCCGGTTTGCCCGCCCGGCCGCCCTGGCCTCTGCCTGTCTTGTTGCCCTGTCCGGGGCTGCCGCCGCACAGCAGGCCACCACGCTTTCCGAGGGTTGGAATACGATCACAACCGACGCAAAATGCTCAACCGGGACGCCCTACCGGTTCTATGTGCGCCCCGGCGCCAGCGAGAACCTGCTGATCTTTTTCAATGGGGGCGGGGCCTGCTGGTCGGGCCGGCAATGCAACCTGACAACCCAGCCGACCACGCATTACCCATTTGCCGAGATGGACGAAAACAACCCGGCCAATTTTGGCGGGATCTTCAATTTTGACAGCGCCGAGAACCCGGTTGCCGATCTGACGATGGTGGTCTTGCCCTATTGCACGGGCGATGTGCATGTCGGCAGCGGTCCCAGGACCTACGAGATGACCGGCGCAGACGGCACCCGGCAGACTGTCGAGGTCTTCCACAACGGATTCGAAAACGCCTCCGGGGTGTTGAACTGGGTCTACGAAAACTATCCGGAACCGGCGCGAATCGTGGTTTCGGGCGCCAGTGCCGGTGCGATCGGCAGCTCTTTTCATTCGGGGCGGATTGCCGAGCATTATCCGGATGTTCCGGTCACGCTGATCGCCGATGCGGCCGGCGGCTACAACAGCCCGAACATCGCATTGACAATGAACGCCTGGGACGTGGCGTCGGTGCTGCCCGACTGGCCCGAATATGCCGGTGAAACCAATGATACGCTGACCTTCGAAGACTTCTACATCGCCAGCGCCAACCATGCGCCCAACCTGACGATTGCCCAGATCAACAGCGCCAATGACCTGACGCAGATGCAGTTCACCCTGCTGCTAGGCGACGCCCCCGGCAGTTTCACCATCCCGCAGCGCATCCTGAACAACTATGTCGAGATCGAAAGCGCCGTGGATGCCCTGTCGACTTTCACCAATGGCGGCGAACAGCATGTGGTGGTGCTGGGCCCCGAGTTTTATCAATACAGCGTCCAGAACATGCGCCTGCGCGACTGGTTTGCAGGTCTTGCCGCCGGCGAACAGGTGCCGGACCTGAGCTGTGTCGATGAAGTGCGCGGCTGCGCGCAGGCGCCGCAATAGGGCCATGGGCGCGCGCTCGTGGTTGCGGGCCTGCAGCGATGGATGTATCTCCCGGGGTGCGGTGCCACATCCCGTTTACGATTGTTGAATGAAAAAACAGTAGGTGGGCAGACTTGAAACCGTGACTTGACGACATATTTAATGTTAAGCCTCGATACATTGGGGCAGAGAGGGGCCTGTTTCATGAGCAACCTGAAGAACTTGCCGGCACCGTCGCCGGAACAGGGATTGAATCGGTATTTGCAGGAAATCCGGAAGTTCCCGATGCTGGAGCCGGAAGAAGAATACATGCTGGCCAAGCGCTGGGTCGATCACGAAGACAGCAGCGCGGCACACCAGCTTGTCACCAGCCACCTGCGGCTTGCCGCCAAGATCGCCATGGGTTACCGCGGCTACGGCCTTCCGCAGGCCGAGGTGATTTCGGAAGCCAATGTCGGCCTGATGCAGGCGGTCAAGCGGTTCGACCCGGAAAAGGGTTTCCGGCTGGCGACCTATGCGATGTGGTGGATACGGGCTGCGATACAGGAATATATCCTGCGCAGCTGGAGCCTTGTGAAACTGGGCACGACCAGCGCCCAGAAGAAACTGTTTTTCAACCTGCGCAAGGCCAAGGCCCGCATCGGGGCGCTTGAAGAGGGTGATTTGCGGCCCGAAAAAGTCAAGCAGATCGCCACCGATCTTGGCGTGACGGAAGACGAGGTGATTTCGATGAATCGCCGGCTCTCGGGCGGGGATGCGTCACTCAACGTGATGGTCGGCACCGATGGCGACAGTTCGACCCAGTGGCAGGACTGGCTGGAAGACGAAAACGCCGACCAGGCTGCTGACTACGAAGAAAAGGACGAGCTCGACACCCGCCGCGAGCTTCTCCATCAGGCAATGGAGGTGCTGAACGATCGCGAAAAGGATATCCTGTTGCAACGCCGCCTCCAGGATCAGCCGGTGACGCTTGAAAAGCTCTCGGAGCAATATGGCGTCAGCCGTGAGCGCATTCGTCAGATCGAGGTGCGGGCGTTCGAAAAGCTGCAAAAACGGATGAAGGAACTGGCGGCGGAAAAAGGCATGCTTGAAAACGCGTGACGCTTGATCTGGCAAGAGGCCGGCCCGTCCGGTCACAAGATTGGGCGGCCGCGACAGTAAAAGAGGGAAACGCCCATGACATCTGACAACGAACCGGTCGAATTGAAACGTCCGCCCGAAGACGGCGGCGACACTCCTTCTGGCCGCCGCGATATCTGGATGCGCGGCCTGTGGATGATCTTGTTTGCACTGTTTTTCGGATTGGCGGAAAGCGTTCTTCTGGTGGTGGCGGTCGTCCAGTTTTTCTGGATGCTGTTCGCCGGGCAAAAGAACGCCGCGCTTGCAGAGTTCGGGGTCGACCTGGGAAAATGGTTGCGCGATGTCGCCCGTTTCCAGTCGGGTGCTTCCGAGAACAAGCCCTTTCCCTGGGCCAGGTGGGGTGAAACGACGTCAGACCCGGTCACATCCCATGAACGGGATTCCCATTCTTGAGCGACATGCCCTGGCTGGCGCTCACTTCAGCCGGGCCCGCAGGACGCGCAGCATGTTTTCGCCCATCACCTTGCGGATCTGGGTGTCGCTGAGACCCGCATCAAGCAAGGCCTGGGTGATGGCCGCCAGTTCCGCGGTGTCCAGGGCCATCACGACCGACCCGTCAAAGTCCGACCCCAGTGACACCGCATCCTCACCCACTGCGGCGATGGCGGCCTTGACCGTGGCCGCAATGCCGGCCGGGCTGTCGTCACAGGTGACTTCCTGCCAGTAGCCGATGCCGATCACCCCGCCTGTGGCCGCGATGCGGCGCACCAGCGCGTCGGGGATGTTGCGCCGGGTTTCGCAATGGCTCCTGAGGCCGGTGTGGCTGAGCACGACGGGGATGTCGACCATGTCGAGCACCTCGGCGACAACCTGTTCGGATGAATGGGCGACATCGAGCACAAGGCCACGCTTTGCCACTTCCTGCACCACGGCGCGGCCGAAATCGGTCAGGCCGAGGCGGGCGTTGGAATGCAGCGTGCCGCCCAGTTCGTTGTCAAAGAAATGCTGCAGGGCGATCAGCCGGTAGCCTGCGTCTTCTAGCTTGTCGAGGTTTTCCAGCTTGCCCTCCAACGGATGCGCCCCTTCGATGCCAAGCAATCCGCCGACGACCTTTTCGCCCTGCGCGCGTCGCGCCAGAACCTCTTCAAGATCGTCTCTGCTGCGGATGATCCTGAGCGCGCCGCCTGATGCCGCTTCGACCCGGTGCAGCTTGTCAGCCTGGAACAGCGCGCGTTCCAGCAAGCTGGTCCAGGTGCGCGGCGGCCAGAGTTGGCCAAATGCCAGAAGCGTAATGTTGTCAAAGGCATCGGCGTCGTTGTTCTCGTAATTCAACCCCTTGGGGCTTTTGGTGACGGCGGTGAACACCTGAAGCGCCACATTGCCTTCGAGCAGGCGCGGAACATCGACCTGTCCACGGCTCGCGCGTTTTGACAGGTCGCGGTTCCACAGCAAGGGGTCGGCGTGCCAGTCGCCGATGATCAGGCTGTCATGCAGGGACTGCGCCCGGGCCGACACCGGGTAGGGATCGTGCGGTTTGACGGCGTTGCGCGCCTTTTCGACATAGGCGGGGACGAACAGAAAAAACCCGATCAGCCCGGCAAGGGCGAGCGCGACGATGGAGGCAAGGATTTTCTTGAGGCGCATGACGTCAATCTTCCATCGCTTCCAGTTCGTCGATCATGCCCGAGATCATGTTCAGCCCCTTGTCCCAGAAGGCGGGATCCGACGCGTCCAGCCCGAACGGAGCCAGGAGTTCCTTGTGGTGCATCGAGCCGCCGGCCTTGAGCATGTCGAAGTATTTTTCCTGAAAATCCGCACCGCCTTCTTCGTAGACGGCGTAAAGCGCATTCACCAGACCGTCGCCGAACGCATAGGCGTAGACGTAAAACGGCGAATGGACGAAATGCGGGATATAGGACCAGAAGACCTCATAGCCATCCATGAATTCGAAAGCGGGGCCAAGGCTTTCGCCCTGGACGCTCATCCACAGGGCGTTGATGGCGTCGGGCGTCAGTTCGCCCTCGCGGCGGGCATCGTGCAGTTTGCATTCGAAGTCGTAAAACGCGATCTGGCGCACGACGGTGTTGATCATGTCTTCGACCTTGCCGGCCAGAAGAACCTTGCGCTCTTCTTTCGACCTGGCGCCCTCCAGCAGCTTGCGGAAGGTCAGCATTTCGCCGAACACGCTGGCGGTTTCGGCCAGGGTCAACGGCGTCGAGGCGAGCCATTCGCCCTGGTCGGCGGCCAGCACCTGGTGCACGCCATGGCCCAGTTCATGGGCCAGTGTCATCACGTCGCGCGGTTTGCCGAGATAGTTCAGCATCACGTAGGGGTGCACCTCGGTGACGGTCGGGTGGGCAAAGGCCCCCGGTGCCTTGCCGGGTTTCACGCCGGCGTCGATCCAGCCCTGTTCGAAGAACGGCAGGGCGATCTTTGCCATTTCCGGGGCAAAATCGGCATAGGCCGACAGCACGGTTTCGCGCGCCTCGTCCCAGGGCACGATGCGGTCGTCTTCCATCGGCAGCGGCGCGTTGCGGTCCCAGACCTGCATCTTGTCGAGGCCAAGCCACTTGCGTTTCAGCTCGTAATACCGGTGGCTGAGCTTGGGGTAGGCGGCGACGACGGCGTTGCGCAGCGCTTCGACCACTTCGGGCTCCACGTCGTTTGACAGGTGCCGGCCGGTTTGCGGGGTGGGCATCTTGCGCCAGCGATCCTCGATTTCCTTTTCCTTGGTCAGCGTGTTGTGAACACGGGCAAACAGCTTGATTTTCTGGCCGAAAACCCGCGCCAGTTCGCGCGCCGCCGCTTCGCGTTTGGCGCGGTCCTGCTCGGTCAGGAAATTCAGCGTGGCTTCGAGGCCAAGGGTTTCGCCCTCGATCTCGAATTCCAACCCGGCCATGGTTTCGTCAAACAGCTTGTTCCAGGCCGATGCCCCGACAACAGATTGATCGTGCAGGAATTTTTCAAGCTCATCTGACAGTTGATAGGGCCGCATCGCGCGAATGCGCCGGAACACCGGCTGGTAGCGGGCAAGGTCGGCGTTCTCGGCAAACAGCTTGTCGAGGTGGTCGTCGTCCAGCCGGTTCAACTCGAGCGTGAAGAAGACAAGCGGCGTGGTGAAATTCGTGATCTTGTCCTGGCAGTCCGACATGAACTTGGCACGTTCGGCGTCGGTGGTTTCCTGGTAATACCGCAGCGCCGCGTAAGACATGATGCGTCCGGCGGTGCCGGAGATCTTTTCATCGCGCTGCACCGCTGCCAGCATGCCGGCGGGGGCAAGGGTGGCCAGCTTGCCTTCGTAATCCGCGGCAAAGGCGGCGCATTCGCTGTCCAGCCACTGCATGTCTTTTTCGATCTGCGGGTCGTCGGGCCCCTTGTAGAGATCGCTCAGATCCCAGTCCGGCAGCAGGCCAAGCGCATTGCCGCCTTTTTCGGCGGTTTCGAAGACGGGCGAAAGGGCAGGGCGAAACATCTGGCGGACCTCATGGCTGTTGCGCCCCTGACATAGTGCCTCGGGGCGGGCTTGTTCAAGGCACGATCGTGCAGCCCGGTCAAGCCGCGCCGATGTGCCGGATCAGGCGGTTGTGCCCGGCGCGGCGGCATTTGTCGCATGTGCCGCAAACAGCTCATCGGCGGCCGCGAAGAACCGCGCGCGGATCTGGGGCTTTTCCATGATGATCTCATGCTCGGCGCCGGGGACGATCTCGAGCTTGCCGTTTGGCCAGCGTTTCATCAGCGCATGGACCGGGCGGGGGTCGACGATGCGTTCATTGCCGCCAAGAAAGCTATGGGCCGGCGTCGCCGGCGGCGGCATGTCGACAAGCGCCGCGCATTCCTTGAGCGCCGCGTTGAACCAGCTCAGCGACGGCCCGGCCAGCGTCAGTTCCGGGTGTGCGCGGGCCTGGCGCACCATGTAGTCCCACATTTCGCGGTCCGTGGTCAGTTGGTTGTCTTTGAACGGGGCGGCCAGCACATAGGTTTCGCCGTCGGTCGTCGGGGCATATCGGGCGCCCTTGCCCAGCTTGTCCATGATCGAGGCCATCAGCATGGCCACCGGGCGCATCACCGGTGACATGGCGATGCCCCACATCGGGCCGGAAAACGCGACCGCCTGCACCGGAACGCCGCGGTGCAGTGCACGCAGACCGATGCACCCCCCCATGGAATGGCCGATCAGGAACCACGGGTTTGGCAGCCCCAGTTCCCTTGCCGCCGAAACCAGGGCATCGACGTCGCGCTGGTATTCGGCAAAATCGTCCACATGGCCAAGCATCGGATCGTTGTTCAGCCGGTCGGCCAGGCCCTGTCCGCGCCAGTCGATGCTGAATGTGCCGTAGCCGCGGCGGGCCAGTTCGCTGGCGGCGCGGCCATATTTTTCGATATATTCGGTGCGCCCGGGCAACAGCAGGACGGTGCCCTTGTCACTGTGCCCGGGCCAATGGCCAAGCCGCAGTCTCACGCCATCGTCGGTGCGGGTCCAGAACGCCCGGCCCCCGTCGGGCCCTTCGGCGATGTCGTTGAAAAGGGGTGCCGTTTCCATCGGTCAGGTCAGGACGGAACCCAGTTTCATCGCCATCCCCATATCGCCGTCAATCGTCAGTTTGCCGGTCATGAAGGCCGATGTCGGGTTGATGTCGCCCTCCATGATCGCCTGGAAAGTTTCGGCGTCGGCGGTCAGCGTGACCTCGGCCTCGTCGTCGCCGGCCCGCGCGCCTTCGCTGTCGATGATGATGTCGCCTTCGCCCTGGATGGAAAACTTGGCCACCCCGTCAAATCCATCGCTCATTTTCTCGTTCAGTGCCTTGACGGCGGCTTCGATCACGTCACTCATGGTTCTGATCCCTTGATTGTGAGCGCCGGGGTATACGATTCTCCCGGCGATTGCATTAGACTTGCGAGTGTTATGACGAAATTGCACCAAATTCTCAAACCTGTCGTTGCGGCACTTCTGCTTGTTGGCTGGCTTGCGGGGCCGGTTCTTGGGCAGGCCGGCAATCTGGATGAGCTTTTCACCGAGCTTGCGCAACCCGACAACCCCGACTGGCAAAGGGTGGAGGACGATATCTGGGCCGCGTGGTCGCGCTCGGGCTCGGATGCAATGGACCTTTTGCTTGAACGCGGCCGGGCCGCGATCGAGGAAGGCAATCTCGATGCCGCAATTGAGCACCTCACCGCGCTTGTGGACCATGCGCCGGAGTTTGCCGAGGGGTGGAATGCGCGGGCAACCGCCTATTTCAATGCGGGGCTTTACGGCCCGTCTCTGGCCGATATCGAGCGCACCCTGGCGCTGAACCCGCGCCATTTCGGGGCGTTGGCGGGGCTGGGGCTCATCCTCGAAGACCTCGGGTTGCGCGACAGGGCGCTCGAAGCCTACAAGCGGGCAAGGGCTATACACCCGCACCGGCCGGATATATTGGAAGCGATCGAGCGGCTGGAAAAAGAGCAAACCGGCACCAAGCTGTAGACAGGCGTCGAACAGGCCGGCGGGCGGATTTCAGGAATTGAAATGACCGGGCAAGCGGTGATCTCGGCGGTCCTCGGGCCGACCAACACGGGCAAGACGCATTACGCGATCGAGCGGATGCTGGGCTATCGCACGGGCGTCATCGGTCTGCCGCTGCGCCTGCTTGCGCGCGAGGTCTATGACCGTATCGTGGCGCTGCGCGGCCCCTCGGTCGTGGCGCTGGTCACCGGCGAAGAACGCATCGTGCCGGACCGCGTGCAATACTGGGTGGCCACGGTCGAAGCAATGCCGACCGACATCGGGGCCGATTTCCTGGCGGTCGATGAAATCCAGCTGTGTGCCGACCCCGAACGCGGCCATGTGTTTACCGACCGGCTGCTGCATGCCCGCGGGCAGAAGGAAACGCTGTTTCTGGGATCGGACAGCATGAAACAGGCGATATCGGCGCTGATCCCCGAGGCCCGTTTCCTGTTTCGCGAGCGGTTTTCCGAGTTGACCTACACAGGTTCGAAAAAGACAAGCCGTATCGCGCCCAGATCGGCCATTGTCGGGTTTTCTGTTGAAAATCTGTATGCTCTGGGCGAACTGATGCGCCGGCAAAAAGGCGGTGTGGCGGTGGTCATGGGCGCGCTCAGCCCACGCACCCGCAATGCGCAGGTCGAGATGTATCAAAGCGGCGAGGTCGACTATCTGGTGGCCACGGATGCCATCGGAATGGGGCTGAACCTGGATATCGACCATGTGGCGTTTTCGGCGCTCGACAAGTTTGACGGGCGCAGGATGCGCGCCCTGATGCCACATGAACTGGGCCAGATTGCAGGCCGCGCCGGGCGTTACATGAACAGTGGCACCTTTGGCACCACGGGTGAAGCCGGCAAGCTGCCCGACCAGGTTGCGCGCGCGATCAGCGACCACCGCTTTGCCCCGGTGCGCAAGCTGCAATGGCGCAACCGGCGGCTCAACTTTTCGTCGGTTGCCAATCTGATTCGCACGCTCGACGAGGCGCCGGATGACGACTGGCTCGCTCGCAGTCGGGATGGCGACGATCAGCTGGCGCTCAAGGCGCTTGGCGAAAGCCCTGCGGTGGTCGACAGGCTGGCCGGCGTGCCGGACGTTCGCCTGCTTTGGGACGTGTGCCGCATCCCCGATTTCCGCGGTATTTCGCGCGGTGAACACGCCGGGCTGCTGGAAAGGATATTCTGCGATCTGCAGCAGTTCGGGCGCGTGCCCGATGACTGGCTGGCGCGGCAGATCGAGCGTCTTGATCGCACCGATGGCGACATCGACACCTTGTCAAAGCGCCTTGCCTATATCCGCACCTGGACCTATGTGGCGCAGCGAAGTGGTTGGGTTGACGATGAAAACCATTGGCGCGGCGCGACGCGCGCTGTAGAAGACCGCCTGTCGGACGCGCTTCATGGTGCGCTGACGCAAAGATTTGTCGACCGGCGCACCAGCGTTCTGCTGCGCCGGTTGAAACAGAAGGAGAGCCTTGTGGCCGAAGTCAGTGATAGCGGGGATGTAACCGTCGAAGGCCAGTTTGTCGGGCGGCTCGAAGGGTTCAGGTTTACCCAGGACGCCAAGGCGACGCCCGATGAGGCCAGGACGCTGCGCGCGGCGGCCTTCGGGGCGCTGGCGCCGGTGTTTTCGCTGCGCGCCGACCGGTTCTACAACGCGCCCGACACCGAGATCGACTTTACCGAACAGGGCGGCCTCATGTGGGGCGAAAACGCGGTCGGCAAGCTGGTCAAGGGCCCCGAGCCGCTGAAGCCGCAGGTCGAAGCCTTCGTGGATGACGAGGCCGGGGCCGATGTCGCCCAAAAGGTGCAGCGCCGCTTGCAGCATTTCATCGACCGCAAGATCGCCACCCTGTTTGAGCCGATGCTGGCCATGAGCCGCGACGAAGAACTGACGGGCCAGGCCAAGGGCTTTGCGTTTCAGCTGGTCGAGGGGTTCGCCATCCTGCCGCGCGAACGGGTGGCCGCCGAGGTCAAGGCGCTGGAACAAGACGCGCGCGGGCAGTTGCGCAAACATGGCGTGCGCTTCGGGCAGTTCACTATATTCATGCCGC
>JALSJL010000261.1 GCA_026989405.1 Marinosulfonomonas sp.
TATCAACGGCACGAAATGGCAGGACGGCCCGCTGACCACGGCCGCGCGCATCGGCGCCATCTGCTACCTGGACGAGGTGGTCGAAGCGCGCCAGGATACCACCGTTGTCATCCACCCGCTTACCGATCACCGACGCCAGTTGCCTTTGGACAAGAAGGGCGAACTGGTCGAAGCGCACCCGGATTTCCAGATCGTGATCTCCTACAATCCCGGCTACCAGTCGATGATGAAGGATCTCAAGCAATCCACCAAGCAGCGTTTTGGCGCGATGAGCTTTGACTATCCCGAGGCGGATATCGAGGCGGAAATCGTGGCCCATGAAAGCGGCGTGGCCCCCGACCTGGCCGCAAAACTGGTGCAGGTGGCGCAAAGCTCGCGCAATCTCAAGGGGCACGGGCTGGATGAAGGCATGTCCACGCGGTTGCTGATCTATGCGGGCCAGCTGATCGAAAAGGGCATTCCGGCCACTGCCGCCTGCCGCATGGCGCTTGTCGAACCGATCACCGACGATCCCGACATGCGCGAGACGCTGGATGCCGCCGTCACCACGTTTTTCGGGTGACGGGATGATCCCTGCGCGGCCATACACCCACGCCAGGGTATGCGGTCGCCCGAGGGGGGCGCAGGATGCGCCCGCCTGGGGGGCGGGCGGGCGCATGCCCGGGCCGCTGCGCGCCCCGCGCAGACGAGGCCTGCACCGATGACCGTCAATCTCGACGACTACCGCGAAGAGCTGACCGGAGCCGCGCCCGAACTGGCCGACATGTTGGACGACTGTGTCGCCGAAGCCGCCCGCGTCATGTCCCCGGCCGCGCTGAAGGACTGGCTGGACGGCGCCCGCGGCATCGTTTCGCTTGGCAAGGGGCCGCAACTGTTGCTGACATGGCTGGATGAAATGCCACTGGTCGTCAAGGACTGCGGCGAGGATATCATCCGCGATGTCACGGAAGCGCTTTTCAAGCTGTCCTCGATGGTCTCCGGCCAGGTGCTGGAACGGATGATCGCGACCCTTCCGGCCGTCTCGGCGCGGCTGGGCGACCCTGACCTGCTGCGTGCCTACCTGCAACTGCTGCACCGTCTTTCCGCCCGCGCGCCGCGTGGTTTGCGCCCCATGTTCCGGGTCATCGACGATCTCCTTTCAAAACTCACGCTGACCGGCTTGCGCCGCTGGGCCGATTTCGGCGCCGACGCCTACCGGCGCGATCTGGCCCGGCAGGCGACCTATTTCGGCCTTGAAACCGAAGATTCCCGGGCCGTCCTCAAGCAGGAGCGCAAGGGCACGCTGTTCATCGACAGCCAGCGGCGGCTGAACTTCTACCTGCGGGCCTTCTGGGCGCGCGATTTCTTCCTGCGCCCGGCCGCCGCCGACAGCGCCGCGTTCCGCCCGTTCATCGAGGAAGGCGCCCTGCACCTGCCCGATGCGGTCGATGACCTGGGCGATGTGGCCGGCATTGACCTGTATCGCGCGATGGCCGCACATATGGCGGCCCACATCGGTTATACCCGGATGCCGCAATCCGCGGGCGCGCTGGCACCGGCGGAAAAATACATGATCGGCCTGTTGGAGGACGCCCGGGTGGAATGGTGCGCGGCACGCGACTTTCCGGGCCTGCGCCGGCTGTGGCTGGCGGTCGCGGACGCCGCACCGGCGAGCGACTATGAGCACGAAAGCATGGCGCTTCTGGAACGCGCCGCCCTGGCGCTGCTCGACCCTGCGCGCAAGGTCGGCGACGACCTGCTCGACGACCTGGCGCAGCGCTTCCACGCCCATGTGGCCGAGCATGCCGAAGACGGCGCATTCACCGCCGATCTCGGGCGCGAACTTTATGGCATCTTTTCGCAGCGCCGGGCGCTCCCCAGCTTGCGCATCCTTGAAAGCCTCAATCTGCCGTGGCGGGATGACAACCGCTTTGTCTGGAGCCTTGAAGAATTCGAATGGGCACAGTCCACCGCCTACATTCCGGCCAGCCAGCGGCAGGTGCGCAGGAACGTCGGGCTTATGGAATTCATAAACGAGGTCGAGGTGGAAACCGCCGGCGACGACGCGCAGGAGATCTGGGTGCTGGGGTCCGAGCTGTTTCCTTATGAGGACGCGGGCGTTTCCTACAACGAGATGGAAGGCAAGGAGCCGGTCTCGGCGCCGTTCCATTACCCGGAATTCGACTACCGCGTGCAGTTGCACCGCCCGGCCTGGACCACCGTTTACGAACGCCGCCAGGGTCGCGGCGATCCGGAAGCCATCGACAGGCTGCTGACCGAACACAAGGGCGTTTCGCACCGCATCAGGCAGATCATCGACAAGCTGCGCCCGCAGGGGATGACGCGGATGCGCAAGCTCGAAGATGGCGACGATCTGGATATCAACGCCGCGGTGGACGCGATGGTGATGCTTCGGATCGGCCTTCAGCCCGACATGCGCATCACCATGCGCACGGTGGCCAACCGGCGCGACCTGGCGGTGGTCGTGCTGCTGGACCTGTCGGAAAGCACCAACGAACAGGTTCGCGGCTCAGACAAGACCGTGCTGGAACTTACGCGCGAGGCCGCAGCACTGGTGGCGGCGG
>JALSJL010000262.1 GCA_026989405.1 Marinosulfonomonas sp.
GTTGCCCTGACGGTTGACGCCGATGACGCTTTTCTGGACCGGATCGTGCGCGAGGTCGGTCTGGACATGCTGCAGGTCCACGGCCGCGAAAGCCCGGAGCGGGTCCTGGAACTGCGTGAGCGTTACGGCCTGCCGGTCATGAAGGCAGTTGGCATCCGCGATGAACGGGATCTGCCCCTGCTCGAGGCCTTTGGCCGGGTGGCCGACCAGTTGCTGGTCGATGCAAAGCCTGCTCCGGGCGCCAGGCTGCCGGGCGGAAACGGGGTGGCGTTCGACTGGCAGTTGATCGCAAACAGGCGCTGGCCGGTGCCGTGGTTGCTGGCCGGAGGGCTGACGGCTGACAATGTGGCGGCGGCGGTGGCGCTGACCGGTGCCAGGCAGGTCGACACGTCTTCCGGGGTGGAAACCGCGCCGGGAATGAAGGATGAACAACTGATTGCGGATTTCATCAGGGCCGCGCAGGGAGACAGAGCATGAATGATCTTTTCAACAGTTTCATGAACGGCCCGGACGAAAAGGGCCGGTTCGGAGAATTTGGTGGCCGGTTTGTCTCTGAAACCCTGATGCCTCTCATACTTGAGCTTGAGGCCGAGTATGAAAAGGCCAAAGCCGATCCGTCCTTCTGGGCCGAGATGGACGACTTGTGGACGCATTACGTTGGCCGCCCAAGCCCGCTTTATTTCGCCGAGCGTCTGACCGAACATCTGGGCGGCGCGAAAATCTATCTCAAGCGCGATGAGCTGAACCACACGGGCGCGCACAAGATCAACAATGTGCTGGGTCAGATTCTCCTGGCGCGCCGCATGGGGCGCACGCGGATCATTGCCGAAACCGGCGCCGGCCAGCACGGAGTCGCGACGGCCACGGTCTGCGCGAAATTCGGGCTGAAGTGCATCGTATACATGGGCGCGCATGATGTTGAGCGGCAGTCCCCCAACGTGTTTCGCATGCGCCTGCTCGGGGCCGAGGTCGTGCCGGTGACAAGTGGTCGGGGAACGCTGAAAGATGCGATGAATGACGCGCTTCGTGACTGGGTGACCAATGTGCGCGACACATATTATTGCATCGGCACGGTCGCCGGGCCACACCCCTACCCGGAGTTGGTGCGCGATTTCCAGTCGATCATCGGCAAGGAAGCCAGGCAACAGATGCAGGATGCCGAAGGGCGTCTGCCCGATACCCTGATTGCCGCGATCGGGGGCGGCTCGAACGCGATTGGTCTGTTCTATCCGTTTCTGGACGACGAAAGCGTGCGCATCATCGGTGTGGAGGCCGGCGGCAAGGGGGTGAATGACAAGTTCGAACACTGCGCCTCACTGACCGGCGGGCGGCCGGGCGTTCTGCATGGCAACAAGACCTATCTGTTGCAGGACGATGATGGCCAGATACGCGAGGGGTTCTCGATTTCTGCCGGGCTGGACTATCCGGGGATCGGCCCGGAACATTCCTGGCTGCACGACACCGGGCGTGCGGAATATGTCGCGATCACCGATGCCGAAGCGCTGGAAGCGTTTCAGCTCTGCTGCGACAAGGAGGGTATCATCCCGGCCCTGGAGCCAAGCCACGCCCTGGCCCATGTGATGAAGATAGCGCCCGATCTGCCCGGGGACCATCTGATTTGCATGAACATGTGCGGCCGTGGAGACAAGGACATCTTCGCAGTGGCCCGCCATCTGGGGTATGATATCGACACTGGTGCCTGACGATTGCCGCAATCGAGATGCATTTGCGGCGCAACAGGGCCATAAATCGGGGTTGGCGCATAAACTCGGGTTTATTTGCCTAGTCTGGCGGTTTACCCGGCGCCGGATAAACTGCAAAGGGATGGTCGCAAGGCGATCAGTGGTGAATTCTTCGATTGCACGCTCCGCTACACACGGCGGACTGAAATTGAAAGGAACCAAAAGATGAAACTGAAGAAAACACTGCTCATGGGCGCATCGGCAATCGTGTTGTCGACCGGACTTGCTATGGCAAGCCCTGCAACCGATGCCATCGTTGCCGAACTACAGGCACAAAATGCGACCGCCATCCGCGTCAAGGTTGGCATGTTCTCCATCAAGGTCGAGGCGATCATTGACGGGGCAAAGGTCGAACGGCGCTACACGCTCGACGGGGTTCTTCGCAAGGAAGAAAGAAAAGAGAACGGAACCGAGACCGAGACCTACTACAACGAAGCTGGCGAAGTCATCAAGGTGAGCACCGAGTCGGATGACGACGATGACGACGACTATGATGACGACGACGACCATGACGACGACCATGATGATGACGACGACCATGATGATGACGACGACCATGATGATGACGATGATGAAGATGACGATGATGATGACGATGATGACCATGACGACGAGGACGACGACTGATCGGGTGTCATGTTGTTGAAGGCAAACACAGCGCGCGCGGGGCAATGGTGCCTGGCGTGCGCGAAAGGAGAATGGTCGTGAAGCCAAGGAGTGTCATTTTGGGTCTGGTTTGCGCGGCTGCCTTTTCGGCATCGGCTGCGGCGGGGCCGGTCGAAGACTTTTTCCTGAAGGAGTTGACCAACCAGGGCTACACTGATCTGGAGATCAGCTATACTTGGCTTGGTCGGCTGCGCATCGAAGGCGAGAACGGAAAGTATCATCGAGAGCTGATCATCAACCCGAGAACCGGGGAAATTCTTCGCGACGTCTGGGAACTGATTGGTGACAAGAGCGGTTCCACCCGGTTTTTCGAAGATGACGATGACGATGACGATGACGACCAGAGTTCGGCAAGCGGCTCGGGTTCGCAACAACAGGGGTCTGGCAGCAGCGGTTCTGGTGACGGACACGACGACGATGACGACGAGGATTCCGATGCGGGCGACGACGACCCTGATGACGATGACGGTGACGATGACAGCGATGATGATGATGATGACGATCAAGATTAGGGCCCTGACCCCGCGTCTGCGGTTCTGGGAGCACTTGTTCGGGATGCGCGGATGAAAAATACCGTCGTCATTCTTGTCATTATCTTCGTCCAACTGGCCACGGCCTTCTTTTTTGTTTCTGACATCTTTTCAAGCGTGTTTGGTTTTACGACGCGTCCGATCAGCTGGGAACTTCGCGAACTGATCGAGATCGGCGCAGCCGTTGGCCTGTTGCTTGGTGTCGTGCTTGGGGCAATTGCATTGCGGCAGGCGATTGCCCGTCAGAAACACGCAGAGTCCCAGCTTCGTCTGGCCTCTGGCGCGTTCATGGAACTGTTGAACGAACGGTTTTCGGAATGGGGGCTGACCCCATCCGAAGCCGACGTGGCGCTGTTTGCGATCAAGGGCCTGACCACGAAAGAGATCGCGGCCATGCGCCAGACAAGTGAAGGCACCGTGAAAGCGCAGACAAACGCCATTTACCGGAAGGCCGGCGTGAACGGGCGCCCGCAGTTGCTCAGCCTGTTCATCGATGATCTGATGGGCGATGCCCTGCCGAATATCGTTGGCGGGGCCGGGCCGGGGCTGGAGCCTGCCAAACAAGTTGCCCTGGGCAAATAGGCCCAGTTACCCGGGCGTTCGGGACAGTTGGCAAACGGGCCTCGCACCGCGTGACATGGGGCGCGCCGGAACCGGGTTGTTCGATGTGGCGATAACGCACAAGATCCTGTCTTTCCGCAACAGGATGTTCACGGCAACCGGCCCGGTGACTTGTTCTTTTCCAGAACGCGGCAATTGTCAGGCAAGACTTGCCGTCAGTCCTCGGCCGCGTATTTTTCGAGAATTTCCAGCGGCACGATTTTCAGCGTTTTCGCGTGGGTTGCTGCCAGACGGATGCGCGGGGCGCAGTCGTCGTCATGTGCCTGCAGGAACCGGCTGGCGCACAGGCACCATTGATCGCCGGCCTTGAGGCCCGGAAACCCGAATTCGGGGCGCGGGGTGGAAAGATCGTTCCCGAGGTATTTCGAAAACGCCAGAAACTCATCGGTCATGATGGCGCAGACCGTGTGATGGCCAAAATCTTCGGCACAGGTGTCGCAGGCGCCATTGCGGAAATACCCGGTGATGGGGTCGGCAGAACAGGGTTCGAGCGGCTGGCCATAGACGTTCAGCGATTTGTCCTTGATCATGGTGCTCCCCCGGTTGGTCCACCCAGAGAACCACCGGAAAGACGAATTGGCAAGCCGGGTGTTGCCCGAGTCAGGGGGGCTTCGCGGCCCAGTCGATCCAGCGGCCATGAAAATCGGCGCGCCCAAGGGCCATTTGCGCACCACCCGGCCACGTGGTGAGCGTCAGGCCGGCGCCGGGGCCGTCGCCATCGGCTTCCATTGACAGGTGCGCCAACGGGCGCGTTGTGGTGGCTTTCTGCCCGGCTTCGGCCCGTAGCGCCGTTCCGCGTTGCTGCGCCTTTTTCGGGAAATACTGCCACGCAATCGTATGGTAGACGAGGTGCAGCCTGCCTTCGGGTTGCTGCGCCAGGCGTGTTTCCAGCCAATCGATGGCGTCGGCCTGGTCAACCGGCGGTCGCGGCAGGGAAATGGCGTTTTCCGTCAGGGCCATCCGGTCAGGCTGATCGGGCCACAGGTAAGACAGCAGGCGCAACCTGTCGTGTTCGTTCTCCAGGTCCACGGACCGCAAGTCCACGCCGCGTTTGTTGACCACTTCGGGGCGCGTCGAGGCCGGCAAGTACCAACCTGTGGAGCGCGCCAGCAAGGCGCAACGGAACCGACTGGCCGGAGGAGCCGATGTCACCGGGCCAGGACAGCACCCGGTCGGCAACGGGTGTGCCCGTCTGCAGCCGGTCGGCCAGAACCCGCAGCAGCCGGCCCATGAAGGGCGATCCAAGCTGGGTGCAGGCATCCGCCTGTTTTCGCAATGCCGCGCGCAGGGTCACTTGAACTTGTCGACAAGGCGTTGCAGGGGCGAGCGGTTTGGTTCGGGTGCCGGTTCCGGTTCGGGGCGCGCGCCGGCCTTGCCGGTTGCCGGTCGTCCGGCCGTTTTCGATGAGCGCGGCGGCGATACCAGCAGCGCCACCGCATTCAGGAAACGCGCGCTGTCACCGCGCGCCAGGTCATCCGCCCCCTTGCTGATGCCCTCCAGCATGGGTGTCAGCCAGTCTTCGTCGGCGCGGCTGAAATCGTGCAGGACATAACCCGCCACGCGGTCCTTGTGGCCGGGATGGCCGACACCGATGCGCACACGGCTGTAATGCGGGCCGATATGCTGGTGGATCGAGCGCAGCCCGTTGTGGCCCGCATGCCCGCCGCCATCCTTGACGCGTATCTTTCCGGGCGCGAGGTCAATCTCGTCATGGAACACCGTCACGTCGGTCGGTTCGAGCTTGTAGAACCGCAGCGCCTTGCCGACGGCGTCGCCCGAACGGTTCATGAAGGTTTCGGGCTTCAGCAGGATCACCTTTTCGCCGCCCAGCCGCCCTTCGGCGATCTGGCCGTCAAACTTGGCGCGCCATGGCGAAAACCCGTGATCTTCAGCAATGCGGTCAAGCGCCATGAAGCCGACATTGTGCCGGTTGCGGGCGTATTTCGTGCCGGGGTTGCCGAGACCGACGAAAAGTTTCATGCGGGTTTGCCTGCCAATGATGTGTTCGGGTTCCGGCCCATCTTACAAGATGTCGGGGCCGGGAAGAAAGCGCTGCCTGTCGGGGCCTTCACTTGCTGGCTGAAAGCTTCGCGTGGGGCCGGAACCTTGCGCCGGTTTCGGCGGGTTGGGCCGCCAAACGAAACACGGGGCCCGAAGGCCCCGTGTCGTGTCTGGTCGGGTCTGGAAAGGACTATTCCTCGCCGCCCTCTTCCGCCGGGGCTTCTCCGCCCTCGGTGGCTTCTGTCTCTTCCGTCTCGGTCTCTTCGTCGTCTTCGGCGCGCAATGCGGACGGCGCCGAGATGTTGGCGATCACGAAATCGCGGTCGATGGTCGAGCGCGCGCCTTCCGGCAGCTCGATGTCGGACAAGTGCATGACATCGCCCACATCCAGGCCGGTCAGGTCGATGACCAGCTTTTCCGGGATGTCGCCGGCGATGACCGAAAGCTCGACTTCCGGGCGCACGACGGTCAGAACGCCGCCCTTCTTGAGGCCGGGGGCTTCTTCTTCGTTGATGAAGTCGACCGGAATGAACAGGGCAATCCGGGTCGTCCGGCGCAGGCGCATCAGGTCAAGGTGCGTCGGCAGGTCTTTCACAACATCGCGCTGCACGTTGCGGCAGATCACGCGCACGTCGTCATGGCCGTCAACCTTGAGGTTGAACAATGTCGCCAGAAAGCGGCCTGCGCGCAGGCGCTTGATCAGCGCATTGAAGGGGATGTTGATCGGCAGCGGGTCTTCGCCGCCGCCGTAAACGATGCCTGGTACCTTGCCTTCGCGGCGTGCTTGACGGGCGGCCCCCTTGCCTGTCCCCGAACGTACCTCGGCGTGAAGATCTGGGATCTCTCCGGCCATTGGTTTTCTCCTAGGTTATGGGGCATCCTCCAAGGGTGTATGCCCGCGTGAAGGCGTGCGTATAGACGGATTTCCCGGTGATGGGAAGTGAATATTTGCACCTTTGCTTGCGAGCGCGCGCGCGCCGTGGCAAGCCGTTTGGCATGACTGTGATCGAGGCCCTTCGTTTGACCCGGCAACCGGCCAGGGCGTTTGCGATCATCGGATTGTTCTGGGGGGCGTTTGCGGCGCATATGCCGGTGTTCAAGGCCCGCCTCGGGGTTGATGACGGGCAGTTCGGCCTGCTGTTGCTGGGCACGAGTTTCGGCTTGCTCAGCGCCATGTGGCTGGCCCCGCGCCTTGATCGGGCCCTGGGGGACAGGGGCCTGCCGCTCGCGGCCCTGTCATTTGCGGCGGTGTTCGTGGCGCCGGCGCTGGCCGGCGGGCCGGCAGTATTTTTCGCAGCCCTCGTGGTGCTGGGCGTTGCATCCGGCTTGACCGATGTCGTGATGAATGCACGCGTAAGCGAGCTGGAGGGCGCGACAGGCGCGCCGCTGATGAACGCAAATCACGGGGTGTTTTCGGCGGCATATGCGCTGTCGGCCATGGCCTCGGGCGTGGCGCGCGAAACCGGGGTCGGGCCGGTTGCGGTGTTTGCGGCGCTCAGCATCCTGTGCATCCCGCTGGCGCTGACCGCCCGGCCGGCGGTTGCGGCAACTGCGCAGACCGGGCGTCGTGTGAGTGGGGCCGCGCTGATGCCGGTCGTGCTGTGCGGAGCCGTTGTGCTGATTGCGTTCATGACCGAAGCGACCGTCGAAGCCTGGTCGGCGCTGCATGTCGAACGCACCCTGGGCGGGCGTGCGGCGCAAGGCGCGGCGGGGCCGGCGGTGCTGGGGCTGACCATGGCCGTGGGGCGGTTTTCCGGGCAGGCCGTCACCGCGCGGTTTTCCGAAGTTTTCGTGGTCCGGGCCGGCACGGTCCTGGCGATTTCTGGCATTGCGCTCGTGGCCTTGGCCCCGGTGCCGGCCATGGCTTACCTGGGGTTTGCTGCAGTCGGGCTGGGCGTGTCGGTCATTGGCCCGATCGGGCTGGGGCTGACCGGGCGGCTGGTGCCCGCATCGCTGCGCACGCAAGCCATTGCGCGCGTTGCGGTGATCGGGTTTGCCGGGTTCTTCATTGCCCCGGTGATCATGGGCCAGCTGTCCGATGGCTTTGGCTTGCGCGCGGGATTTGCCCTGTTCGGCGTGGTGCTGGTTGCCATATTCCCGCTGATTGCCGCCATCGGTCGCCTGCCGGAAGACCCGGGGTAACGCGCTACCGGGAAAAGACCACGCGCGCCAGCAGCAGGGTCATCGGGTTGCCTTGGCTGTGCACAGTGAAATCAGCGCCCTTTTCCAGGCTGCCATCAAAGCGGGAACGAACCGGGATGCTGAGCGTATGGATCTTGCCGTCCGCCGTCAGATCGTATGCCGGGCTGGTTGTCTCGGCAGTTTCGATGCGCATCGTCGCCGGCCTGTCCCCAAGGTAGGAGAGCTTGATTGAAACCGCGCAGCCATCGGGGCAACGCGCGCGCATCAGCTCATCCGACAGGTCAAAGTCAAACCGGTCCGACGCGCGGGCGGCATATTCGTAGTCAATGTCCCAGGGCATGTAATATTGCGCCCAGTAGGCTTCATCTTCGGGCATGTCGACCTTGAAAGCTGGCTGGCTTTCGCCAATCTCGGACAGCCAGCGTTCAACCCCCCTGACCTTGAGCATGCCATCATGGATCGTCGCATCGCGCGTGATCGGCCCGTGCATGAAATCGGCGCGCAAATATCTTTCGCCAAGCATGGTGAAGGCGTCGGGGGTGTCCTCGATGGTGCGGCCAAGCACCCTGGCCTGATAGATCAACAGGCCCTGCGGGTTCCAGGGCAGCGTCGGCAGCTCCAGCATCGGGTCCAGGTGGATCCCGACATGATTGTAGCGCATCTGCAGGCCGCGCATGCTCGAGACATAGAAGCGGTAGCCCTGGTTGGCATAGGGGCCGGTGCTTTCGAGAACGTAATCCTCGGGGCCGTAGAACTCGTTTTCGTCGCCCCAATGACGCGCGCCGATCCTGCGGGCGAAAGCTTCGTCGGTGCTCAGGCGCGCCGTATTGCCGGGGGCGGGCGTCAGTTTGGCGCCAAACTGGGTGCCGACATAGCGCAGCCAGGTTTCGATCTCGCCATTGCGCATGCCGACGCCGCGGCTTTCCAGATAGGGGCCAAGGTTGCGCACAACGTCATTGTAGGGCGAATTCGTCGCGTCATCGAAAAGGGCGATGTTGGTGAAGGCCAGCTTGCCGGCGTTGTCGCCGAACGCCGTGGCGAACAGGTCGATCAGGCGCCTTGCGGCGGTGTCCATGACCTGTGCCGAAAACCCGAACCGCGTTTCCGCTTCGCGGATTTCGTCTTCCGTCATCCAGAATTCACCCCAGCCGTCATCGTCGCTGTCGCAGGTCGGGCCGCTTTTCTGACCGTCACCGAACCCGAGATACAGGGCCTCAAGCCGGGGATCATCGGCGTAGGCCGCGCCAAGCGCCCGGGCCAGGGGTGCGATGGCCTGAAAGTAGGTATCATCCCAGAAAACGATGGTGCGCTCCGACATGACGCGGGTGCGTTTCAGCGCCCATTCGGGGGCGGCGCAGTTGCCATACCAGTTGATCCGCACGATCAGCGGCACGCGGGCGTCCTGGTCAAGCAGTTCGTCAATGGCAGCAAAGTCGAACCTGCCCGGTTGCGGGTTCAGTTCTTGCCAGTCGAATTCGGCAAATGATGCCCGGATGTAGGGCTGCGTGATGTCATCGTCGCCCTGCCAGACCCCACCGGCGGCCGACAGGCCGACGTCGTCGGGCAGGCTCCAGTCCATGCCGTCGATCTCGCTGATATTCTGGGCCATGGCCATGCCGCCCGAGAAGACCAGGCAGGCGAAAAACACCAATACTCGTCTCATACCGTCAGGCCACTATTCCCAGTTTCCGCCAAACCCTTGTGGCACCAGCACGATATCGCGGTCAACGTCGTTGATGTCCCGGCGCCCACAAAACGCCATCGACAGATCAAGTTCCTTGTGAATGATCTCGAGCGCCCTGGTCACGCCGGCTTCGCCCATGGCGCCCAGCCCGTAAATATAGGCGCGCCCGATGAACGTGCCACTGGCCCCCAGCGCCACCGCCTTCAGCACGTCCTGGCCCGAGCGGATGCCGCTGTCGAGGTGAACTTCCATCTTGTCGCCAACCGCGTCCAGGATCGCAGGCAGCGCGCGTATGGAACTGAGCGCGCCGTCAAGCTGCCGCCCGCCGTGGTTCGACACAACCAGCGCATCGGCGCCGACGCGCGCGGCCATTCTGGCGTCTTCCGGGTCGTTGATCCCCTTGAGGATCAGCTTGCCGCCCCACATGTCGCGGATCTTTTCGACCTTTTTCCAGTCCAGCGCCAGGTCGAATTGATCGTTTGTCCATTGCATGAGCGACGCCGGGTCCGAGACGCCCTTGACATGACCCACGATATTGCGGAATTCGCGCCGTTTGGTGCCGAGCATGCCAAGGCCCCATTGCCACTTGGTCGACAGGTTGATGATGTTGGAAAGCGTCGGCTTGGGCGGGGCAGAGAGGCCGTTTTTCAGGTCCTTGTGGCGCTGGCCCAGGATCTGCAGGTCCAACGTCAGCACAAGCGCCGAGCACCCGGCATCCTTGGCGCGCTGCACGAGGCGGGCGACATAGTCTTCGTCGCGCATGACGTAAAGCTGGAACCAGAACGGCGCCGTGGTGTTCTCGGCCACGTCTTCGATCGAGCAGATCGACATGGTCGAAAGCGTGAACGGCACCCCGAATTTTTCGGCGGCCCTCGCGGCCTTGATTTCACCATCGGCCGACTGCATGCCAGTCAGGCCGACAGGGGCCAGGGCAACCGGCATGGCGACGTCCTGCCCAAGCATTCTGGTCCTGGTGGACCGATTTCTGAGGTCGACAGCGACGCGCTGGCGCAGGTGGATGTCGGAAAAATCCGAGACGTTCTCGCGAAATGTCTGCTCGGTCCAACTGCCGCTTTCGCAGTAGTCGTAGAACATCCTGGGCACGCGCCGGCGGTAGATTTTCTTGAGGTCGTCGATGTTGGTGATCACGGGCATGGCTGGGCTCCGGCGCCTTCAGGGGTTTGGTAAAAAGAGCTTACCAATGCAGGGTGTAAACCACAGTTGCCGTTGCGCGCAATATACCCTGCCCGATTCAGGCCCGATGCGCACCATCGGCAAGGGTCTTCACGAAGGCCAGAACCTCGGCCGGGCTGCGATCGTCGGCGATCAGATCGATGATGGCCGAGCCGACAACGGCCCCGTCGGCCACCGATGCGATACCTTGCGCGGCCTCCGGCGTCTTGATGCCGAAGCCCACCACCACGGGCAGATCGCTGACCGCCTTGATGCGCGCAACCTCCGGCGCAACGTCGCCGGCCTGCGCTTCGGCGGCGCCCGTGATGCCGGTGATCGAGACGTAATATACGAACCCGCTGGTGTTCTGCATGACCTTGGGCAGGCGTTTGTCGTCGGTTGTCGGGGTGGCCAGACGGATGAAATTCAGCCCGGCGTTCTGCGCCGGGATGCACAGTTCGTCGTCTTCCTCGGGCGGCAGGTCGACGATGATCAGACCGTCGATGCCCGCGGCTTTCGCGTCGCTCAGAAACCGGTCGACGCCGCGCGAAAAGATCGGATTGTAGTAGCCCATCATCACGATCGGGGTTTCGTCGTCATCGGCACGAAAATCCCGGGCCATCTGCAAGGTCTTTTCCAGCGTCATCCCGGCGTCCAGTGCGCGCTGACCGGCAAGCTGAATGGTCGGGCCGTCCGCCATCGGGTCGGTAAAGGGCAGGCCAAGCTCGATGATGTCGGCGCCGGCGGCGGGCAGGCCCTTGACGATTTCAAGCGAGGTCGCATAGTCCGGATCGCCCGCCATCACGTAAGTCACGAATGCCTTTTTCCCCGCTTTTTTCAAAGCTGCAAACTTGTTGTCGATCCGGGTCATCGCTGCTCCCTTTCCATTGCGCGAATTTGTTTGGCCCGAAAAGCCGCCGAGCGCAATGGTTCGCTTGACCTTGGTGCGCCCGCCGCCCTAGATGCGGCTCAATTTCCGAAGGAGACGGAACATGGGTTTCAAGACCGGCATCGTGGGCCTGCCGAACGTGGGCAAGTCGACCCTTTTCAACGCGCTGACCCGCACGGCGGCGGCGCAGGCGGCGAATTTTCCGTTTTGCACGATTGAGCCGAACGTGGGCGAAGTTGCGGTGCCGGATGCGCGTCTGGACAAGCTGGCCGAGATTGCGGGTTCAAAGCAGACCATCCCGACGCGGATGACATTTGTCGATATCGCCGGCCTGGTGAAGGGTGCGAGCAAGGGCGAGGGGCTGGGCAACCAGTTTCTTGCAAACATTCGCGAATGCGACGCCATCGCGCATGTGGTGCGGTGTTTCGAAGATGGAGATGTCACGCATGTGGACGGCCGGGTGAACCCGGTCGAAGACGCGCGCGTGATCGAGACCGAGCTGATGCTGGCCGACATGGAGTCGATCGAAAAGCGGCTGCAGGGCCTGGTGCGCAAGGTTCGCGGCGGCGACAAGGAGGCCGTGCAACAGGAACGCTTGCTCAAGGCGGCGCTGGCAGCGCTGGAAGAGGGCAGGCCCGCGCGGGCCGTGACGGTGGACGAAGAGGACGAAAAGGCCTGGAAGGGCCTGCAGCTTCTGACCAGCAAGCCGATCCTTTATGTGTGCAATGTCGATGAGGCACATGCCGGCGCGGGCAATGAGCATTCGCGCGCGGTTGAGGAAATGGCCGCGCAGGAAGGCGCC
>JALSJL010000263.1 GCA_026989405.1 Marinosulfonomonas sp.
CGAAGATCGAAGAAGAGATCAGCCAGCTCGACCCCGAGGAAGCGCAGATGTTTCTTGAGGAAATGGGTCTGGAAGAGGCCGGGCTGGACCGCCTGATCCGGGCCGGCTACCAGTTGCTGGACCTGATCACCTATTTCACCGTCGGCCCCAAGGAAGCGCGTGCCTGGACGATCCGCGCCGGCACGCTGGCGCCGCAGGCCGCGGGCGTGATCCATGGCGACTTCGAGCGCGGGTTTATCCGGGCCGAGACGATTTCCTACGAGGATTTCGTGGAACATGGCGGAGAGCAGGGCGCGAAAGACGCAGGCAAGATGCGCGTCGAAGGCAAAAGCTATGTCGTGCAGGACGGCGACGTGATGCACTTTCTGCACAGCGGGTAGGCCGGGGGGCGGCCAGCGTCCTTGACAGGGTGCGCATATGCCGGGCTGGTTGGGGGGGCAGTGGCTGTGGGCAATGACAAGGACAAACCGATGACCAGTCATGTTTCACCTTCCGAGCGCGGCATGCGTGCGTTCAAAGAGGTCTCTCGAAGCGGGCCGATCCAGATGCTGAATCTGATCAGGTTGGCGGATACGGTGCCGGGTTCTGACGGGCACCCGCAATCGGGCGCGCAGGCCTATCATACCTATGAACAGAAGGTCGGCCCTGTCCTGCAGGCATATGGCGGCAAGGTCATTTGGCGCGGCCAGCCCGAAGCGATGCTGATCGGCCCGGATGAGGGTGAAGAGTGGGACATGGCCTTTATCGTCGAATACCCGGATGCGCAGAGTTTTGTCGCGATGATCAGCGATCCCGACTATCAGAGGGCAGCCACGCACCGCAGCGCGGCGGTGGAAAACTCGCGGCTCATCCGGATGGCCCCCCTGTAGAACGGCAGGCGCGCATTTAGGAAGCGGGCATGCCGGTCGCAAGCACAAGGCCATGTTCGCGTTTCATTTCCTGCGCCGTTTTGAGTCTCGACCACCCCCGGCCATCTCGACCGCCGCCTGACGGGCCAGCGGGTCGTCGGCGACCGCCAGTTCGACGGCTTCAAGGCGCTTGATTTCGTCGCGCAGCCGGGCTGCTTCTTCGAACTCCAGGTTCTCGGCCGCCTTCAGCATTTCGGCTTTCAGCCCCTCGAGATGCGCCTGCAGGTTTGCCCCCACCAGCGGTTTGTCAACCTTGGCCGTGACGCGCACCATGTCGGTGTCGGCCTTGTAAAGCCCGGCCATCACGTCTTCGACGTTCTTCTTGATCGTCTCCGGCGTGATCCCGTGTTTTTCGTTGTAGGCAATCTGTTTTGCCCGCCGCCGGTCGGTTTCGGCCAGCGCGCGTTCCATGCTTCCGGTGATCCGGTCGGCATACATGATGACGCGCCCCTCGGCGTTCCTGGCCGCCCGCCCGATGGTCTGGATCAGCGAGGTTTCCGAGCGCAGGAACCCTTCCTTGTCGGCGTCGAGAATGGCCACCAGACCGCATTCGGGGATGTCGAGCCCCTCGCGCAGCAGGTTGATGCCCACCAGCACGTCAAAGGCGCCAAGGCGCAGGTCGCGCAGGATCTCGATGCGCTCCAGCGTGTCGATGTCGGAATGCATGTAGCGCACCCGGATGCCCTGTTCGTGCATGTATTCGGTCAGGTCTTCGGCCATCCGCTTGGTCAGCGTCGTGACCAGCGTGCGCATGCCGCCGGCTGCGACCTTCCGCACCTCGTCCAGCAGGTCGTCGACCTGCATTTCGACAGGGCGGATTTCGACCTGCGGGTCCAGAAGGCCGGTCGGGCGAATGACCTGTTCGACAAAGACCCCGCCGGTCTGCTCGATTTCCCATTTTCCGGGGGTGGCCGACACGAAGACCGACTGCGGGCGCATGGCGTCCCATTCCTCGAATTTCAGCGGTCGGTTGTCCATGCAGGACGGCAGGCGAAAGCCATGCTCGGCCAGCGTGAACTTGCGCCGGTGGTCGCCGCGATACATGCCGCCGATCTGCGGCACCGAGACGTGGCTTTCGTCGGCAAAGACGATGGCGTTGTCGGGGATGAATTCGAACAGTGTCGGCGGCGGCTCGCCGGGGGCGCGCCCCGTCAGGTAGCGCGAATAGTTCTCGATCCCGTTGCAATAGCCGGTGGCTTCGAGCATCTCCAGATCGAAGGTGGTGCGCTGTTCCAGCCGCTGCGCTTCCAGCAGCTTGCCGTCGTTCACCAGCTGGTCGAGGCGCTGGCGCAGTTCCTTTTTGATCGACACGATCGCCTGTTTCAGCGTCGGCTTGGGCGTCACGTAGTGCGAATTGGCGTAGATGCGGACCTTTTCGAACGTGTCGGTTTTCGCGCCCGTCAGCGGGTCGAACTCGGTGATCGCTTCAAGCTCTTCGCCAAAGAACGACAGCCGCCAGGCGCGGTCATCGAGGTGGGCGGGCCACACTTCCAGCACATCGCCGCGCACCCGGAAGGTGCCACGCTGGAAAGCGGCGTCAGAGCGGCGGTATTGCTGGGCCACCAGATCGGCCATGATGGCGCGCTGGTCGTAGTCCTTGCCAGTGGCCAGATCGACGGTCATGGCGCTGTAGGTTTCGACCGACCCGATGCCGTAGATGCACGAAACCGAGGCCACGATGATCACGTCGTCGCGCTCCAGAAGCGCGCGCGTGGCAGAGTGGCGCATTCGGTCGATCTGTTCGTTTATCTGGCTTTCCTTTTCGATGTAGGTGTCGGAACGCGGCACATAGGCCTCGGGCTGGTAGTAGTCGTAGAAGCTGACGAAATACTCGACCGAATTTTCGGGGAAATACCCCTTGAATTCGCCGTATAGCTGGGCCGCCAGCGTCTTGTTCGGGGCCAGGATGATGGCGGGTTTCTGGGTGTATTCGATGACCTTTGCCATGGTGAAGGTCTTGCCGGTCCCGGTGGCACCAAGAAGCACCTGATCGCGTTCCCCTTCATTGATCGCCTCGACCAGCTGTGCAATCGCCGTTGGTTGATCGCCGGCGGGTTCATAGTCGGTATGCATGACAAACCGTTTGCCGCCTTCCAGCTTGTCGCGGGGCGGTGTGGCGGGTCGGTTGGTCAGGGCCGTCTCTGTCATGTCAGCGAATCCTGAAGGTGTCACAGATTTGATCACTTTTTGTTCCTTTGCAACAGCATCCCCCGGCAGATAATCGGCAAGTTATTGCTGCGCGGTGCTGGCCCTTGTTGCTTTCGGGGAAAAACCGGATACGGTTCAAGAAGTTACGGAGGCGTATATGTTAACTCGTAGGGATTTTCACAAGTCCTTGGCGGCAGCGGCGGCCGTCTCTCTTGCCAACGTGCCGTCAGGAGCTGCCGCCGCGGGCCAGGGACTGACCGACCGGGAATTCCTCAATCGTCTGAGTTTCGGCGCCAACCCGGAAAGCCTTGCCGAGCTGAACCGCCTTGGACGCGAGGGTTGGCTGGCCGCGCAGGTGGCCTTGCCGGCGGACGACGCCGGGCTGTCCGGGCGGTTTGCAACCACCGAACTCTGGATCGAATACGAAGCCGGCCAGACTGAAGACGGTCTGGAATGGGAAGCAAAGGCCGAGGCGCGCCCGCTGGTCTGGCTCGACAAGCCCCCCGAAGAACTTGTGAAGTTGCTCGATTGGGAATTGCCGATCGACTATTCCGAACGCTCGCGGCCGTTTGCCGAGGTCGTGGCGGCATCGTTTATTCGGGCCGCGCATGCGCCGGCACAGTTGCGCGAGGTAATGACCCAGTTCTGGCACAATCATTTCAACGTGTATGGCGACAAGGACGAATTGGTGTCGGCCCTGTTCCCCCCCTACGACGCCGCCATCCGCCAGCATGCGCTTGGAAATTTCCGAACCCTGCTTGGCGAGGTGGCCCATTCCCCCGCGATGCTGCATTACCTGAACAACGACAACAGCAAGGCCAGCCCGGCAAACGAAAACTATGCCCGGGAATTGCTGGAACTGCATACGCTTGGGCAGGAAAACTACTTCAACGATCTTTACGACAGCTGGCATGATGTGCCCGGCGCGCAGAATGCCCTGGCCGACGGCTACATCGACTCCGATGTTTACGAGGTGGCGCGGGCGTTCACCGGCTGGACGATCGGGGATGGCCGCTGGCTGGAAGACGGCAAGGACGCCCCGTTGACCGGGCGCTTCTACTATGAAGAAAGCTGGCATGATCCCTATCAGAAAAGGATTCTCGGGCGCGAATTTCCCGCCTATTCCGGCCCGCAGGAAGACGGAGAGCTGGTGCTGGACATGCTGGCCTCGCACCCCGGCACAGCCGGGTTCGTCAGCAGAAAAATCATCCGGGCGCTGGGGATTGAAGCGCCCTCAGAGGCCTACCATCGTTCGGTGGCGCAAGTTTTTCTGGCCGCCCGGGACGCACCGGACCAGATTGCACAGGTTGTTCAGGCCGTCGCGCTGCACCCCGAGTTTTCCGGGACACGGCCGCAAAAGCTTCGGCGACCATTCGAGTATCTGATGGCGATCTATCGGGCGACGGGT
>JALSJL010000264.1 GCA_026989405.1 Marinosulfonomonas sp.
GGGCCGGATCACCTTTACAGGCCCTGCATCGGCCCGGCACCGCAACGGCAGGCGCCGTTGTCCGGTGGTCCTGACCGGTAGCGGCATTTGAATGAGCGCGGGCGGATGGACGCGCGCGGGTTTTGGGGCGGACATGGTAGAAGAGATTGTTTTTCATCTGGGCGACTGCAAAACCGGAACCACGTCGATCCAGTCGGCCCTTGCCGCCCGGGCCTGGAGCGCAACGGCGGGCGATATCGTCTATCCGACCCGGTTCAACCATATTCCGCTGGCCAAGACCCTGTCGGTCCCCGCCGAAAGGCGCTTTGAAGAGAGACGCTTTGACAAGCTGCGCAAGGCGTTCGACGACAGCGATGCCGCCCATGGGGTGATTTCCGCCGAGCATTTCGAATTTGTCGATCCCGAGGTGGTCCATGGCGCGATCCTGCGCCACCTGCCCGGTTACGCCGGCAGGATCCGGCTGGTGGCCTATGTGCGCCCGCATGGCGACCGGCTGGTGTCGACCTTTGCCGAGCGCACCAAGAAGGGGCTGTTCTTTCAGTCGCTGACGGCGATGCATGACAAGCTGGTTCAGGACCGGTTGCTGTTTTATACCGAACGGTTCGAAAAATGGCGCGCCCTGTTCGGCGATGCCTTCACGCTGCGCCCGTTTGTGCGAAACAGGCTCTATCAAGGGGATGTGGTGCAGGATTTCTTTCGTTATCTGTTCGGATCAGAGACCTTCGAGATCACCCGCCCCACCGATCGCAATGAATCCCTGTCGGTCGAGGATATCGCCATGCTGCGCGCGATCCACCGTCATATCCGCCAGCACACCAACGCGCAAAAATCACCGCAGCAGGCCTTTGGCTGGTACATGTCCGACCTGCTGGCCGCCACGCCGCGCCCGGACGCCACCAGACCGGCCCTGCACAAGGCGCTGGCCGAACGGGTGGTCAAGACCTACCGGGCGGATGCGGCGGCGCTGGATGCCGCCTTTTTCACCGGGACGCCGATGTCGGATGCGCTGGAGGGGGCGGTGGACAAGGCCGTGGCCAAAGAGCAGTCGTTCAGAGCCGCCGACCATTACACCGCGCCGCAGTTGCGTCATTTCAGCGTCTGGGCGCAGTTCCTGTCGCGGATGATGGAGGCCGACCCCGATCATTTCATGTGGGCCGCGCGCCCGCCGGATCAGCGTGGCGCGCACCCGCCTGCGCGCCGCGATTCCGACCGGATGGCAAAACCCTGACGGTAAATTCAGATCGGTCGTTCAGGTCGGTCATCGCCGGGTTCCGGCCCGGCATTCGTGGTTCCGATACGCCTGGATTTCAGGGATGCCAGCCATTTTTCGCCCCCGTTTTCCAGCATCCCCGCAATGATGTCCGAAAGCAGGTGCAGCGACCGGATTTCCGCCGCTGAAAAATGATCCCCGGGCGCAACCGATTGCGCGGTTTCCGGGGCGGTTTCCAGGGCGGTGTCCAGTTCAGTTTCCAGGAGCGGCGCGCCGTCAAAGAACTGTTGGTCGATGGCGCGCGCATCTTTCAGATAGGCGGCGTGGATATCCCCGGCCAGCGCCTTGTGCAGTTGCAGTCTGGTGCGGGTTTGGCAGGGTGGCAGGGCGGCAACGAGGCGGGAAAATTCCCAGCCAAGCGCATGGCGCAGCTTTTGCGGGGTGCGCGCGCAGCGCGATTGCAGGACCTTCAGGCGCATCAGATCTTCCAGGCACAGGGATTCATTGGTTGCCGCGCCGCCGCTGACCCGGAATTCGGATTGGCCAAAGGCATGCTCGACAAAATCATCGACAACCGATCCGTTGACCAGCTGGCTGCGGATCATCGGGCGCAGGGTGAACTGCGTACCGAACACCGCGCGCCAGGCCGCGAACCGCTGCTGGTAGTGAAGCCGCTCCTTGCTCAGAACATGCCTGAAATACGGCTCAAGACCCGCTCTGAAACTGCCGATCTTGGTCTGTTCGGCAAAATTGGAAAGCAGCCGCGCCGCGTGCGGGCGCACATAGGCCACCACGCGGATGTCATCGGCGGCGGTGGCAAAATATGTGGTGACAATATCATGAAATACATGCGGATCGACGGCTTCAAGGGATTCCGCCGAAATGAGGCAGAAATCGGCGTCCGATTTCCGGATTCTTTTGGCAAGTTTTTCGAATATGGCGATCGCCTGCTTGCGCATGACGGGCCTGTTGGCTGCGCCATAGGCCTGACAATGGGATTTCAGCCAGTTGTGGGACAGCTGGGTGGGGTAGAAGACCGCGCTGCCCTTCAGTTCTATCCGGTTTTGGGCAAAGGCCATCTGGATCGAGGTCGACCCGGTCTTGCGATCGCCGATATGGAACACCAGCGTCTTGTGGCGCCTTTGCGCCGATGGCGCGGCGGTGGCGGGTTCTGCTGTCTGTGTCATGGTCGCGACCCTAGGTCGTCTGCCCGGTCCGGGCAATCGGGCAGCACCGTTTGGCGCAGGTCTGTTCAAAATATGATGATGTGGCCGGGTCACATGAGAGTATTTTGAGCGGGCTTGCGGTGAAAAATGGCCGCGCCCGGCGGGTTCACGCTGAAAGCCC
>JALSJL010000265.1 GCA_026989405.1 Marinosulfonomonas sp.
CACGGGTGAACCGCTGGCCCTCGATCCAGAATTCGCAATCGCCGGTCAGAATTACGAAGGCTTCGTCAGCATCATGGTGAACATGGCGCGGCGGGCCGCTATCGGGCGGCGAAACGGAATCGACAATCGACATCGCGCCGCCGGTTGCCGATGCAGGCAGGATGGTCCTGTAGAACGTCCCACCCCATTCGATCGCGCCGGGGCCAAGTGAAAACTCATTCATTTGCATTTTTGGTTACCTCCCAGCTTATGCGCGACGTTGGAGGAAAAATATTTATATGAAAAATCGATTATTTGTATTATTTGGATTTGTATGGCAAATCTGAACGCCTTCGACCTGAACCTGCTGCGGGTGCTTGACGCGCTTTTGCGCGAGCGCTCGACCGTCAAGGCCGGCAAACGGGTCGGCCTTTCGCAACCCGCAGTTTCCGCCGCACTTGCCCGCCTGCGCCTGTCGCTCGGCGACGAGCTGTTCTTTCGCAGCGGCAAGGGCTTCGAGCCGACGCAGTTCGCACTGTCGCTCGAAGAGCCGCTCCGGAACCTGCTGGCACAGATGGAAGAGCTGATCTCCGGGCCCGATGCCTTCGATCCAGCGACTTCGGATGCCAGGTTCCGCATTTCGGGGGCTGATTACTTTGCCGAACTCTTGATGCCTGTCCTGACGGAACGCTTGCAGGCAATGGCGCCGTCAATGCGCACGCATCTCGTCAACATGGTGCCGAGCCAACCCTTCGAGGCGCTGACGATCTACGATGCGGATCTGGTATTGATTCCGGAAATGGATCTGCCCGACTGGGCGGAATGGCAACGGGTTCACACATCCGACTTCTGCGTCATTGCACGCTCGGGGCATCAAAGGCTTGCGGACGCCGGGGTGAATCCGGGCAGCGTCATTCCGATCGACCTGTTTTGCGATATCAGCCATGTGCTGTTTTCATCCGAAGGCAAGAGGCAGGCCCAGGGTGATGTTGCCCTGGCAGGCATCGGGCGCCAGCGTCGGGTAGTGATGACGCTGCCGGTATTCTCGGGCGTCTACCGGGTGGTCGCAGGATCGGACCTGATCGCCCTTCTGCCGACGGCTCTGGCGCGTCATGTGGCTCCGTCAGTCGGTCTCGACATCTTTCTGCCGCCTGTGAATGTGCCCAGCGTGCAGATCGTCATGGCCTGGCACCGGCGGACGAATGCCGACCCGGCCCATAAATGGTTTCGGCAGCAGATCGCCGAAATTCTCGATGATCTGGAAAACGAACCCGAATATGGATTGTAGCGACATTAAACGAAATGGACGCAGTATCACCCGCGCCCTGTGCCGGATTTATCGAAGACCTTGCCGCGGATCATCTGTTTGGAATAAAAGAAATTGGAACCGGCGGATGCACGGCCCTGATGGCAGGTCTCCTGACTTGCGGGTCGGTGCGGCTTTGATCCTTCCCGAGGCGCAGTTGGCCCCAGTGGTTCTTTCAAAGCCGCTCGCCGCTTGCAATTACGGGGGCAGTCACGGAATTGGCGCGCATTGGCTCTTCCCCACCATGTTCCATCTTCATCAGGGCGACTGCCAACGATAACAGGGAACCATCCCGAGCCTCCCAATTCTTCAATTTTTGCACGTCAACACCTCACGTATTCGCTCCAAAACGCCCCCTTCGGGTTTCTCTTGTCGAGCGAGAGGATTTGACATCACTGAACCGGTCGGCCGCGAAATTCACGAAAAACCTATGTTTTATTGGGCATTCGCAGACCGAACCAAATCGTCCCGAGGTTCGGTCGAAAAGAGAGAAACGGGGGATAGAGAGCGCATCAAAGCCTTTCGCCATTCTCGCGGGTTCGCTCGCCGGGCCTAACCCCCTTTGAAACATAAAGAAAATCATCCCCGCATCGGGGCACATCAGTGTTTCAATGCAGGCAAGTGGCGGAGGGGACGGGACCGGGAGCAAACGTTCTCTGGAAAAGGTTCGTAGTGGGGTAAAGGGCCGGTGGCGTAAGTCCGGCCAGAACCACTAGCGACCCGGGGCTCAGGGGGCGTGAACAATGCAATACTCACAATTCATCGAGGGCGAAGCTGCACCGTTGGACTGGCCTGGCGATCGCGTGCCTTTTCGATGGCTTTCTTGCCATGGACATACATGATTTTCATTGTGTCCGAGCCTTTTTTCGCCCGCAGGAAGCGTCCGACTTCGTTGGCAAAAATCGTCGTTCGCAGGTCCGAGACGATGTGTTTGGCATCTCCATAAGGTGCAATCAGGTCAAGCAGCCAGAGCCGGCTCCCGCTTTTCCAGGCCTTCGGGTGCAAGCTGCGCGGGTTGTGGACATAGGCGGTTTCCACTTCGGCGCTGAGCCAGGCCCAGGTGACCATGCCCACCGGGCGCACGCCCTTGCGGTAGATGCGGTATTGTTGATGGGCAATCGCAGGCAGGAACCACTGGTGGATCGAGGCAATCTCCCAGAGGTGGTCGCAAGATTTCGGACCAGTTGTTAAGATGGATCGCCTAACGAGAAAGACGGTTCACAATGACGAAACGAAAGAACCACTCGCCCGAATTCAAAGCCAAGGTTG
>JALSJL010000266.1 GCA_026989405.1 Marinosulfonomonas sp.
CATCGACACATCGAATTCCAGGCTCAGGAAGTGGCGGAACCGCGCGCTGTCGAGCACGCCGGCCATGCCGCAGACCTTTTCATGCGGCAGGCCCGAGTATTCGCGCAGCGCCCAGACCATCGCGTCCAGCGGGTTGGTGATGCAGATGACGAACGCATTCGGGGCGTGCGCCTTGATGCCTTCGCCAACCGATTTCATGACCTTCAGGTTGATGCCCAGCAGGTCATCGCGGCTCATCCCCGGTTTGCGGGGCACGCCGGCGGTGACGATGCACACGTCGGCGCCGGCGATGTCGGCATAATCGTTGGTGCCCTTCAGCCGGGCGTCGAAGCCTTCTGACGGGCCGGCTTCGGCGATGTCGAGCGCCTTGCCTTGCGGCACGCCTTCGGCAATGTCGAACAGAACGACGTCGCCGAGTTCTTTCATGGCGGCCAGATGGGCGAGCGTGCCGCCGATCTGTCCTGCACCGATTAAGGCTATCTTTGGTCTGGCCATTTCTGGTCTCCGTCCTGAGTGGGTCGCGCGCAATTCGGTATTTTTCTGCGCGTTGCCTACCCAGTTGAGGCGGCCAGCGCAAGGGTGCTGCGGCGCAGCATCGTCGGTGGCCGGCCCAGAACCTGCCCGAAACTCGTTCGCGCACCAGGAAAACCCATCAAATGCGGGCGTATCGGGGCGCGGCGTTCACCCATCACGTTTCAGCATCCCGGTGTTTGACGGCCCGGCCCGTCAGCCGGGCTGCGACGGCGCCCGACAGCGGTCGCCATGCTGCAACGCGGCAAGATTTTCCTTGCCTGAGGGCCGTCTTTGAGGAAGGATTCACGCAAGACTTCAAAGGTTAGAATCATGACACAAGATCACCGCCCCTACCGGAGCGTTCTGTATATTCCGGCGTCAAACATCCGGGCCCTGGACAAGGCGCGCAGCCTTCCTGTCGATGCCATCATCTTCGATCTGGAAGATGCGGTGACGCCGGATCAGAAAGACCTGGCGCGCGAAACGCTTGTCGGCGCGCTTGATGAAGGCGGATACGGCAGGCGCGCTCTGATCGTGCGGATCAATGCGCTGGATACGCCCTGGGGTGAAAGCGATGCCGTGACGTTTTCGGGCAAACCCGTGGATGGCATCCTGCTGCCCAAGGTGAACGGGCCCGAGCAGCTTGATGCCCTGGATGCGCTGAACGTGCCGCGTCCGCTCTGGGCGATGATGGAAACGGCGACCGGCGTGCTGAACGCCGCGGCCATCGCGCGCCACCGCCGGCTGGCCGGGTTCGTCATGGGGACAAACGATCTTGCGAAAGAGCTGGGGTGCCGCACCCGGCCCGACCGCGCGCCGTTGTGGACCGGGTTGCAGACCTGCCTGCTGGCGGCGCGGGCTGCCGGCATCCTGTGCATCGATGGTGTCTACAACGCGTTCAGGGACCAGGACGGGCTGCGGCGCGAATGCGAGCAGGGCCGCGATTTCGGGTTTGACGGCAAGACCCTGATCCATCCGGCCCAGGTGGCGGTGGCCAACGAGGTGTTCGCGCCATCGCCATCCGAGGTTGATCTGGCCCGGCGCCAGATCGAAGCGTTCGAAAAAGCACAGGTCGACGGAAATGGGGTCGCGGTGGTCGATGGAAGTATAGTAGAGAACCTGCATGTCGAAACCGCGCGGGCAACGCTGGCGAGAGCCTTGGCGATTGCCGAAAAGGAGACCTAGATGGGCAAATTGGTATTGGGCGTTCTGCTCTGGACATTCGCGCATTGGTTCAAGCGCCTGGCGCCGGGCGCGCGGGCTGCGATGGGAAATGCCGGAAAGGGCGTGGTTGCGGTTCTGTCGATATTTGCGATCTGGCTCATGGTGCAGGGTTACCGCGAGGCCGAGGTGGTGCCGCTGTGGGATCTGGGCGCGATGGGGCGGGGGTTGAACAACATTCTGATGGTCGCGGCGGTCGTTTTGCTGGGGGCCGGGCATTCCAAGAGCCGGCTTCGCGGCAAGATCCGCCACCCGATGCTGTGGTCGGCCGTGCTCTGGTCAATCGCGCATCTGCTGGCCAACGGTGATCTGGCGTCACTGGTGCTGTTTGGCGGCATCGGGCTGTGGGCGCTTGGCTCGATGGTGCTGATCAACCGGGCCGAGCCGGACGATCAACCCTACACCGACGGGACGGTGCAGGGAGACATTCGTCTGGCGGTGATATCTGTGGTTGTGTTTGCGGTCATCGTGGGCATTCACATGTGGATCGGGCCGTCGCCGTTCTAGGCCGGCCGCGCTGAAAGGATAGCCATGAAAGCCTACAGACTGCTGACCGAAGAGGACACGTCGGCCTTTTGCCACAAGGTGAGCGAGGCGCTGGCGAATGGCTGGGATCTGTTTGGCAGCCCCGCCTATGCCTTTGACGGGGCCACCGGAACCATGCGGTGTGCGCAGGCGGTGGTGAAGGACGTGGACGCTGAATATGAGCCGGACATGAAGTTGGGGCAGCTATGAAAACCGACCCCGGACGCTTTTTCGAGGATTTCCGCGTGGGCGATGTGATCGTGCATGCCGTTCCGCGCACCGTCGGGGCGGCAT
>JALSJL010000267.1 GCA_026989405.1 Marinosulfonomonas sp.
GATGTCTCGACCCATGCCGATATCCTGGCCGCAAGCCGGCCCGGCCACATGGAAGAATACGCCCGTCTGCGCAATCTGCCGCGCAACCCCATCGAGCAGGCCATGGGCAAGAGCCGCGAGGATATTGCCTTCACGCCGGAAAGGCTGGCCGCGCTGACCCGGGCACAGTTTCCCGAAGAACTCAGCCGCGAGGCGCTGGCGATGCTGGTGCCGGGCCAGCCGCTGTTCCTGTTTCCCCAGCTTGAGCCCCAGAGCGGCGCGCCATTCGCGATTGCCTTGCAGGGCGAGGCCGATCACATGCGCCAGTTGCGCGCCGATGGCGGGGCGCTGTCGGGCCATGTGCGTGGCATCACGCGCGAATTCTGGCATCTGGCCAAGGGGCGCGGCTGGCTGGTGCACAGGGCCGGGCTGACGCCGCGCCAGGCCGAGGCGCTGAACCTTGCGGCACGCGGGCTTGACGCCCGGCAGATCGCCTGGCGGCTGGGCATATCCGACAGCAGCGCGGTCAAGCGCCTGCAGGGCGCGCGGCGCAGTCTGGGCGCCCCCAACATCGCCGCCGCCATTTACCGGGGCACGGTCTATGGCGCGCTGGGGCATGCGCTGCACTGACGCGCGGGCAGGCGGGTTTCAGCGGCTGAGAACCAGCTTGTTGTCGGCGATTTCCATGCGGTCGAACCGGCGCAGGTAGGACATGCCCAGCAGCGAGCCGTCCATCTCGCCGCCATTGACCGAGACCGTCACATCGCGGTCCACGATGTCGCCCAGGCGCAGTTCGCCGACCTTGACATGGGCGGTTCTGACCGTCCCGTTCGCGGTCGAGGCGCGCCCGCCGAACGCCAGGTTGCCCGTGTCGATCCCGACGCGTTCGGCATCTTCGCGGGTCAGCACGATGTCGCTGGCCCCGGTGTCGACGACGAACTGGACCGGGGTGCCGTCGAGTTCCAGCACCAGGTAGTAATGGCCATCGCCGGCGCGCGGCACTTCGATGCGGCCTTCGCCAATGCTCGACTGGCGCGGCAGCACATCGTCGCGGATGTCGCCCCACAGCCCGACAGCGGCGATCACCCCCAGGAAAATGAGGCCCCAGGCCGCCGCCTGACGCGCGGATTTGCCCAGGTTGCCGCGATTTTCCGCGATGAACCAGCCGCCGACCGCGATCAGCAGCAGGACAAGGTAGGCCAGCCGGCCAAATTCCAGACTATCCATGTCGTGTCTCCGTCATACCTGTCCCAGATAGGGCGCGCGCCCCGGTTTGTCAGCCCGCAGCCGCGACAAGCCCGATGCCTTTCAGCCCGTCGATGACGAACTGCACCGAGAGCGCCGCCAGCAACATGCCCAGCAGCCGGGTGATGACGTTGACCCCGATCGCGCCCAGCAGGCGCTCGATGAGCGTTGAGGCGAGGAAGAACACCAGCACCAGGACGATGACGCTGAGCATCACCAGGTAAACGGCGATCTCGGCGGTGGTATCGGGGGCTTTGTCGGTCAGCAGGATCATCGAGGTAATCGCCCCCGGCCCGGCGATCAGCGGCGTGGCCAGCGGAAAGACCGACGGGTCGTCGGCATTGCTGGTCTGGCCCTTGCGGCGTGCGGTGCGGCGCTCGAACAGCATGTCCATCGCGGTGAGAAACAGCAGGATGCCGCCGGCGATGCGAAAGGCGGGCATCGAGATGCCGGTGAAATTCAGCACCGCTTCGCCGAACAGGCCGAACATCAGCAGGATGGCGGTGCCGGTGGCGCAGGCGCGCAAGGCCACGGCGCGCCGGTGCGCGGCGTCGGCGCCCTTGGTGAGCGCGATGAACATCGGCGCCAGGCCGATCGGGTCGATGATCACGAAAAGCGTGACGAAAGACGTAATGAGCGATGTGCTATCCATCGGCGTTTTCTGCCCTTTCCAGCTTGTCCAGCGCGGCCATCCACAGCGCCTCGGCCCGGTCGAGGCCGCTCATCACCTCGGCGTATTTCTTTTGCCAGACCTCGGCTTCCCCGGCCTTGCCCTCTTCGTAGAGCGCGGGAGAGGAGAGCCTGGTTGCCAGTTTGTCGCGCATCTCGTTCAGCTTCTCAACCCGTGTTTCGCATTTGCGCACCTCTGCGCGCAGCGCCTGCAACTGGTCGCGGCTGGCGCGTTTGGGCCTGGGCTTTTCGCTGGCCTTCGGGCGGTCGCGCGTGAGCAGCATCTCGCGGTAGGCTTCCAGATCGTCGTCATAGGGCGCGACGCGCCCGCCGCTCACCAGCCAGAGCCGGTCGGCGACCAGCGACAGCAGGTGCATGTCATGGCTGACCAGCACCACGGCGCCGGTGTAGGCGGTGAGCGCCTCGACCAGCGCTTCGCGGCTTTCGATGTCGAGGTGGTTCGTCGGCTCGTCCAGGATCAGCATGTGCGGCGCATCGAGCGTGGCCAGCATCAGAGAAAGCCGCGCCTTCTGCCCGCCCGACAGCCGACCGACCAGCGTTTCGGCCTGCTCGGCGCCGATGCCAAAGCCGCCAAGGCGCGCGCGCAGCCGCGCCGGTGCTTCGTCGGGGCGCATCCGGCGGATGTGGTCGATCGG
>JALSJL010000268.1 GCA_026989405.1 Marinosulfonomonas sp.
TGTCGATGGCCCGGGCAAAAGGGTCGAATTCCAGGGAGGAATAATATGAAACTCAACAGACGTATATTCATGGGAAGTTCGGTGGCCGCAGCCGCGACGCTGAACGCGCCGATGGTGATGGGCGCGGCCCATGGAAAACCGCGCGTTGTCGTGATCGGCGGCGGGGCCGGTGGCGCCACGGCGGCGCGCTATATTGCCAAGGACAGTGACGGCATGATCGACGTGACGCTGGTCGAGCCGACGCGCAAATACTACACCTGCTTCTTTTCCAACCTCTACATCGGCGGGTTCCGCGACCTGGCCTCGATCGGCCACACCTACGGCAAGCTGGCCGCCGACTACGGCATCAATGTCGTGCACGACTGGGCGGTTGGCGTGGACCGCGACGCCAGAACGGTGACTCTGGCCGGCGGCGCGTCGTTGCCTTATGACCGGTTGGTGATCAGCCCCGGTATCGATTTTGTCGATGGAGCGGTGCCCGGCTGGGACGTGACCAGCCAGAACAAGATGCCGCACGCCTACAAGGCCGGCTCGCAGACCGAACTGCTGAAGGCGCAGATCATGGCGATGCCCGAAGGCGGCACCTTCGCGATGGTCGCCCCGCCCAACCCCTACCGCTGCCCGCCGGGCCCGTATGAGCGGGTCTCGATGGTCGCTCACATGCTCAAGCAGCACAACCCGACCGCCAAGATCCTGATCGCCGACCCCAAGCCGAAGTTCTCCAAGCAGGGGCTGTTCCAGGAAGGCTGGTCGAACCACTACGACGGCATGATCGAATGGGTCGGCCCCGATTTCGGTGGCGACAAGGTCGAAGTGCGCCCCGACGCCATGGAACTGGTGATCGACGGCGAGGTGAACAAGGTCGATGTCTGCAACGTCATCCCGGCGATGAAGGCGGGCCGGATCGTGGAACTGGCCGGCATCAATGACGGCAACTGGGCGCCGGTGGTGCCGCACACCATGGCCAGCCGGG
Organism: Marinosulfonomonas sp.; assembly: GCA_026989405.1. GTDB lineage: Bacteria > Pseudomonadota > Alphaproteobacteria > Rhodobacterales > Rhodobacteraceae > JAJRUE01. The sequence continues at coordinate 974 of JALSJL010000268.1, forward strand.
TGGACGAGAACATCCATGTTCTCGGCGACAGCTCGGCCCAGGGCGACATGCCGAAATCGGGCTTTTCCGCCAACAGCCAGGCCAAGGTCTGCGCCATGGCGGTGCGGGCTGCGCTAACCGACAGCAAGCTGTTCCCGGCCAAGTTCTCGAACACCTGCTGGTCGCTGATCGAGACCGACGACGGCATCAAGGTGGGCGCCAATTACGAGGCCACCGACGAGAAGATCGCCAAGACCGACGGCTTCATCTCGAAAACCGGCGAGCCGGCAGAGCTGCGCAAGCAGACCTACGAGGAAAGCGTCGGCTGGTATGAGGCCATAAGCGCCGACATGTTCGGCTGACGAACGGGGGCTGGATCCCTGCCTTTGACGCCCTGCCGGAAACGGCGGGGCGTTCCCTTTTTCCGGGCCGGTTCTGTGCTAGGATCGCCGTGACACGCCGTGACTCGCCGCGACTGCGAGCGTGACCGGCGGCACCCAACACAGGAGAACCATCATGAAACCGATTTTCGCAGCCATGTTTGGCCTCGCACTGGCCACTTCGGCCCAGGCCGGCGAAGTGACGACCTATGCTTTCGACGGCACCTTCGATGATGCGACGTTTGCCGTGGAAAACGCGATCATCGACCGCGGGCTCGTGATCGACTATGTCAGCCATATCGGCGAGATGCTGGAGCGCACCGGCGCCGATGTCGGCTCTGACGTCAAACTGTTCGACAGTGCCGACAGCTTTCTGTTCTGTTCGGCGGTGCTGTCGCGCAAGATGATGGAAGCCAACCCGCTGAATGTTGCCTATTGTCCGTATTCGGTTTTCGTGATCGACCGTGACGGCGAGGTGGAAATCGGCTATCGTCACCAGCCCGAAGGTGCAATGCAGGACGTGCAGGCGCTGCTCGATGCCATTGCAAGCGAAGCCGCCGAGCAGTAGACACCGCCGGATCGGCCGGCGCGGCCGGACCGACCGGGCAGGGAGAGATGATGCAAGACTGGATCTCACGTTTCGAAGGGCTCAACAAGCTGGACGAGCGGCTCAAGCGCAAGCTGACATCGCAAAGCCGGATCATCACCCTGAAAAAGGGCGCGCGGGTGTTCGGGGCCGGCGCACCGACCGATAACCTGTTGCTGTTGCTGGACGGAACGGTGCGCGTGCAGCAACATTCCGAGGGCGGGCGCGAGATCGTTCTGTATCGGGTGCAGGCCGGCGAAAGCTGCGTGCTGACCACGGCGACGCTTCTGGCCTATGACGACCACTCCGCCGAGGGTATCGCCGAAACCGACGTGCGCGCCGCCGCCATCCCGCGCATGGTGTTCGACGACCTGATCGCCACCTCGCCCGAGTTTCGCGAGTTCGTGTTCAAAAGCTATTCGCGCCGCATCACCGACCTGTTTTATGTCATCGACGAACTGGCCTTCCGGCGGGTGGACATCCGGCTGGCCCAGAAGCTGCTCGATCTGAAGGACGATACGGGCTGCCTGAAAGCCACGCATCAGCAACTGGCGGCCGAGCTTGGCACCGCGCGCGAGGTGATCTCGCGCCAGTTGCAGGAATTCCAGCGCCGCGGCTGGGTGAAACT
>JALSJL010000269.1 GCA_026989405.1 Marinosulfonomonas sp.
ACGCCCGCCATTTCCGTGCCCGAAACCCGTGCCGTGGTCCAGCATCCGCCACGCAAGGCCCCCAAGCCTTCGGCCCGCGCCGTGGCGGAGGCCCAGCCAAAGCTGCAATTTGATGATGCCGCTGCGGAATATGAATTGCCCCCGCTTGCGCTTCTGACCAGCCCGGACGCAGTCGAACGTTTTCATCTCTCTGATCAGGCGCTTGAGGAAAATGCCCGCATGCTGGAAAGCGTGCTGGATGATTACGGCATCAAGGGCGAGATCGTTTCGGTACGCCCCGGCCCGGTCGTCACCATGTACGAGCTTGAGCCTGCGCCCGGTCTCAAGGCCAGCCGGGTCATCGGCCTTGCTGATGATATTGCGCGCTCGATGTCGGCGCTGTCGGCGCGGGTCTCGACCGTACCGGGGCGCAGCGTCATCGGGATTGAACTGCCCAACGAGAAACGCGAAAAGGTGGTTTTACGCGAAATCCTCTCGACCCGTGATTTTGACGATCAGAACCTGCGCCTGCCGCTGGCTTTGGGCAAGGACATCGGCGGTGATCCGATCGTCGCCAACCTTGCCAAGATGCCACACCTGCTGATTGCCGGTACCACTGGATCGGGTAAATCGGTGGCAATCAATACCATGATTCTGAGCCTTCTTTATCGCCTCACCCCCGAGGAATGTCGCCTGATCATGATCGACCCGAAGATGCTGGAACTGAGCGTTTATGACGGCATACCGCACCTGCTCAGTCCAGTTGTGACCGATCCGAAAAAGGCCGTTGTTGCCCTGAAATGGGTGGTTGGCGAAATGGAAGATCGTTACCGCAAAATGTCGAAAACAGGAGTGCGCAACATCGAGGGCTATAACGGCAAGGTGCGGGAAACTCTGGCCAAGGGCGAGACCTTCAGCCGCACGGTCCAGACCGGCTTTGACGATGAAACCGGTGAGCCGATTTTCGAAACCGAAGAGTTCACTCCCGAAACCCTGCCCTATATCGTCGTTATCGTCGATGAAATGGCCGACCTGATGATGGTTGCCGGCAAGGAGATCGAGGCCTGTATCCAGCGTTTGGCGCAGATGGCACGCGCCTCGGGCATTCATCTGATCATGGCCACGCAGCGCCCCTCGGTCGATGTGATCACCGGCACGATCAAGGCTAATTTTCCCACCAGAATCAGCTTTCAGGTCACCTCCAAGGTCGACAGCCGCACCATTCTCGGCGAACAGGGCGCCGAGCAGCTACTGGGCATGGGGGATATGCTCTACATGGCTGGTGGCGCCAAGATCACTCGTGTGCATGGCCCGTTTGTCTCTGACGAAGAGGTCGAGGAAATTGTCAACTACCTCAAGAGTTTCGGCGCGCCGGATTATGTATCTGGCGTGGTCGAGGGGCCGGAGGATGGCAAGAGCTCGGATATCGATCTGGTGTTGGGGCTTGGCGGCAATACCGACGGCGCCGACGCGCTTTATGATCAGGCAGTGGCAGTGGTGCTCAAAGATCGCAAGGTCTCGACTTCATACATCCAGCGCAAGCTGTCGATCGGCTATAACAAGGCTGCCAAGCTGGTCGAGCGGATGGAGGAAGAGGGGCTGGTCTCGGCTTCCAACCATGTGGGCAAGCGCGAAATTCTGGTGCCGGAGCAGGCTTAGGCCGACCATCACACCGCCTGTCAGGCAATAACCAGCCGCTGATATGCGATACGGGGTGAAACCCGTGTCGCAACAGCCTATATCAGGGGCATGACTTACGCAAAACACCTCCTCGCCCCGCTCGCATTCGCGCTCCTGACCTTTCCGGCCATGGCCGCCGAGAAGCTCTCCCTCACCGAAATATCACGCTATATCAACGACCTGAAGATCGCGCAAGCAGAGTTTACCCAGATCAATGCCGACGGCACCATTTCTACCGGTACAATCTATATCCGCCGCCCCGGCCGGGCGCGGTTCGAGTATAATCCGCCCAGCGATGCGCTGGTCATTGCCGGCGGCCAGCAGCTGGCCATTTTCGATGCCAAATCGAACACTGGTCCCACCCAATACCCGCTGCGCCGCACGCCGCTCAACCTGATCCTGGCCCGGAATGTCGACCTGTCGCGTGCCGATATGGTGGTTGGCCACAGCTTTGACGGCACCGCAACCACGGTGATTGCCCAGGACCCCGACAACCCGGAATATGGCACGATCGCCCTAACCTTCACTGATGATCCGGTCGAGCTGCGCCAATGGGTGATCACCGATGATATCGGCGATCAAACTACCGTCATCCTGAGCCGGCTCGAGCAGGTTGCCAGCCTGAACAACAACCTGTTCAACATCTCGCGCGAGACCGAACTGCGCCAGCGATAGCGCGTCCACCTGCAAAAGGTGCGCCCCGGCTTGCGCCGGGGTGCCTGATCTTATTCGTCGTCATCGTCGTCGCCCTCACCCAAAAGGGCCGCAACTTTCAGCGCCAACTGCTTGTAAAACGCCGCGTGCGGGCCATCGGGCTCGGCGACGATCAGCGGTTTGCCGGCATCGGAGTTTTCGCGGATCGACATGTGCAGCGGCACCTTGCCAA
>JALSJL010000270.1 GCA_026989405.1 Marinosulfonomonas sp.
CGCGCTTGCAAATGGGGCCACCATTCCGGGCGCGCGCCAAACCGCTGTTATTTCGCCAGATCAGCGCCAGTGATGCAGGATTAATGGGTCCTGACCCTAGGCAGGCCAACACCTGTTGAATGAACGCTCGCCAAATCATCGAGGGGCTAGATACCAAGTAGTTTTTGATACCGTTTCAGGTGGCGCTCCATGGCGTTGCGCGCGCCATCCGGGTTACGGCCTTCGATGGCGCGCAGGATGCTTTCGTGGTCCAGAAGCGGCAGTTCGGCATGTTGTTCAAGATCGACCTTGCGTTCCAATGTGTCGTTCAGGGGGGAGCGCAGCCCCTTCCATAAATGGCGCACGATCGTCTTGTTCAGGTTATTCCCCGACGCCGCGGCAATCGCCCCGTGGAATTTGCCATCGGCATCATTGGCAAAACTGGCCGAGCGTTCGGCGTGGGTTTCAAAATCCTGCCAACCGGCAGCCAGTGCCCGGCGCATTTCGTCGATGTGTTCTTCAGTTGCCTGTTCGGCCGCAATGGCCGCCATCTGCGGTTCAATGATCAGGCGGGTGCCAATGATTTCGGTTGGGGAATGGCCAACATCAAACAGGGTTTCAAGATCAATTTCTGCCTCTGGTGCGTTGCGAACATAACTGCCAGAGCCGCTGCGGATTTCAATGAGGCCTTCGATTTCCAGGGCAATCAGGGCTTCGCGAACTGTGGGGCGGGACACTTCCAGAATTTCCGCCAACGCCCGTTCCGTGGGCATCCGTTCGCCAACCGCAAACTCGCCGGCGTGGATGCGCTGTGCAATATCCACCGCCACCTTTTGATAAAGCCGGCCGCTGTCCTGAATTTGAAATCTCCGTATCCGGTTGATCACTTACACCCTTTTTTGCGTTTCGCTGTCAAACACCGAACAATGGGCAACGTCAAGAAATAACCGTTGGATGGACCCTGGCTCGGGCGTCCGCGTCGAACGGAAACGCGATTGCAAGAACTGTCCTTCAAAGTCGAAAACCACGTTGACATCGCCGCCTGTCAATTCTGTGGAAACAACCGGCAAATCAACCTCGATATACTGCGCACCTTCCAGCCGTTCTCGTTGACGATAGATGTTTTCCGGGCGCACCCCCAAGACGATCTTGCGCCCGGTTTCCGGTATCTCCCCGGCAAAGGCATAGTTCTCTATCGAATAGTCATTCCCGCCGATACGCACATGCGGCTTTGCGTCGATCAGTTCAAAAGTCCCGGCAAGAAAGTTCATTTTCGTCAGGCCGATGAAGGCTGCGACAAACATGTTTTCCGGCTTGTGGAACAGCTCGAACGGCGTGCCGAATTGCTGAACGCGCCCCTGGTCCAGCACGGCCACCTTGGTTGCCATCGACATGGCTTCGATCTGGTCATGGGTCACCAGAACGAACGTCGCGCCCAGTTGTTTGTGCAGATCGCGCAGTTCGGTGCGCATCTGGTTGCGCAGTTTCGCGTCAAGGTTGGACATCGGTTCATCGAGCAGGAAGATATCCGGGTTGCGCACCAATGCCCGGCCGATCGCCACCCGCTGCCGTTGCCCGCCGGACAATTGCGAGGGCTTGCGATCCAGCAGATCGGTGATGCGCAAAAGCTCGGCCACCTTGTCGACGGCCGCCTTGCGTTCGGCCTTTTTCACCCCCTGGCATTCGAGGCAAAAGCTGATGTTTCGAGCCACGCTCATGGTCGGATACAGGGCATAGGATTGAAAGACCATCGCCACATTGCGTTCGCTGGCATCGCTGCCGGTCACGTCCTTGCCCTTGATCTTGATGCGGCCCTTGGTGGTGTCTTCCAACCCGGCAATACAGTTCAGAAGGGTCGATTTTCCACAACCACTGGCCCCCAGAAGGACCAGAAAATCACCGTCATCAATGGTGATATTCACGTCATTCAGAACCTCGACAGAGCCGAATTTCTTCTGGATGTTTGTAAGTTCAAGCGACATGTTCAGCCCTTTACTGCGCCTTGCGTCAAGCCCCGCACAAAGAATTTGCCGGCGACCAGAAACAACAACAGCGTCGGCATTGCGGAAATCATGACCGACGCGATATTCACGTTATGCTCTTTCACCCCGTAGGAGGACGAAACGATATTCTGAACCGCCGCCATGATCGGTTTGCGGCCGCTTTCACCAAAAGTCAGGGCAAACAGGAAATCATTGTAAATCCCCGAAAACACCAGGATTACCGCCACGATGATGATGGCCGGCGACATCGGCAGAATGACGTAAAAGAAAATCCGGAAAAAGCCCGCCCCGTCCATGATCGCCGCCTTCACCAGTTCATTGGGCAGAGTGACATAGTAGTTACGAAACAGCATTGTGGTCAGTGGAATGCCATAGACCGTGTGGATCAGGACCAGACCGGGAGTTGAGCCAAAAAGTCCGAGCTCGCGCAAGGTGATGGCAAGCGGGATCAGGAACAATTGCAGCGGGATGAAACTTCCGATCAGCAACAGTGAAAACATGATATCCGCTGTTTTCGTGCGCCATTTCGCCATGACGTATCCATTCAGCGCGCCCAACAGTA
>JALSJL010000271.1 GCA_026989405.1 Marinosulfonomonas sp.
CCGTTTTACCGAACTGGGCTGCCCCGCCGTCGATCGTGGTACCAACCAGCCGAACGTGTTCTATGACCCGAAGTCGGCCGAGAGCGCCTTGCCGCACTTTTCGCGGGGCTGGCAGGACGAGGCGATCCAGCGGCGTTACATTGAGGCGATGCTGGGATATTGGGGTGAGCCGGCCAATAACCCGACCAGCAGCGTTTACACCGCTCCGATGATCGACATGGCTGAGGCCGCGGTCTGGACATGGGATGCGCGACCCTATCCGGATTTCCCCGCCCGCGAGGATGTCTGGGCCGATGCGCCGAACTGGCGGCTCGGGCATTGGTTGAATGGACGTTTGGGCGCTGTGGGCCTTGGGGCACTGGTGCGCGAACTTTGTCGACGCGCGGGGTTGGCAGTAACCTTGATTGATGTGAGCGAATTGTCGGACACAGTTCCCGGCTTTGTGATTTCCGCTCTGGAAAGCCCGCGCGCCTCGATTTCAACGCTGGCGCGGCATTTCGGGTTTGATGCGGTGGAAAGCGGGGGCATCATCCGGTTTGTGACGCGCGGGCAGCGGGCCGGGTCAGTTATCTCACCGGATGACATGGTGGCCAATTCCGGCGACGTCATGGAACTGACCCGCGGGCAGGAAACCGAACTACCGCAAGCGCTCAAATGGCAGCTGGTGCGCCCCGACGAGGAATACGACGCCGCCACCGTCGAGGCGCGTCGTGTCACGGTGGCGGCCGCCCGCGTGGCCTCGGAGAGCTTCCCGCTGGCTGTGTCGCTGGAAGAGGCCGACCGGCGCTGTCGCCGTGCGCTGATGGAAGCCTGGATCGGGCGCGAGACATTGACGGCAAAATTGCCGCCGTCAAACCTGTCGCTTGATCCCGGCGATGTGGTCAGTCTGGATAATGATGGCCGCCTGATAGATTATCGCATCACTCGCATTGGTGACGCGGGCGCGCGGGCCGTCGAGGCGATCCGCACCGACGCGGCAGTCTATGACCTGCCACCGGGACAATACCGACCCGCCAATCTGCCGGGAGCCACCGTTTATGGCCCCGCCGAGGTCGCCCTGATGGACCTGCCGCAAATCACCGACACGGTTCCGGCGCACCGGCCCTATGCGGCGATGTTTGCCAAACCATGGTATGGCACGGCCGCCGTCTGGCGCAGTGCGGATACCTCGGGCTTTGCGCTGCTGGACACCATTGGCCAAGCGGCTCAGATCGGCGCGCTGGTTGCCGCTCTTCCGGCCGGTCCTCTCAACAGGTTTGATCATGGCAATGAGATATTGGTCGATGTTTCCTCCGGCACGCTCACCAGCGTCACCGACACCGAACTGTTTGCAGGGGCCAATGCGCTGGCGGTTGAGAGCGCGCCCGACAATTGGGAAGTCATCCAGTTCGGCAATGCGGAACTGGTCGCCACGGGCCGTTACCGTCTGAGGCACCTGCTGCGGGGTCAGCGGGGCACCTTTGATGCCATGGGCAGCCCCGCACCAACCGGAGCGCGGGTGGTGATACTTGGTTCCGGCATCCAACCGCTCTCCATTGCCGAGGCCGATCTCGGCCTGCCCTGGAACTGGCGCATCGGTCCGGCCAGTGCGGCACCGTCCGATGCGATCATGCAGGCCAAAACATTCACCCCGAACGGGCGCGGGCTCATGCCGTTCGCTCCGGTGCAATTGCGGATGCGGCGTGAGGTCAACGGTAATCTGTCCTTGCGCTGGCTGCGTTGCGACCGGTCGCTCTCGGCCGATAGCTGGGTGCTGACCGATGTGCCGATGTCGGAAGCCACCGAGGCCTATGATCTGGAATTTTTGGACGGCACAAGTGTCAAGCGATCCATGACCGTTGCCACCCCCGGCTTCACCTACACCTCCGTCATGCAGTCTGCCGATTTCGGCGGGCCGGTCAGCAGCCTGTCCGTCCGCATCACCCAGATTGGCGCACTCGGACGTGGTGCGCCGCATATTGAGACCATCACGATCAAGGAAAGCCTATGACCAACACCCCGAACCTTGCCCTGCCGTATCTGGCTGCCGCGCAGGCGCAAAAACACGTCACCGTCAACGAGGCGCTGAGCCTGATCGATGCGCTGGCCCAGATGGCAGTTGTTGCAGTTGGCGCAACAACTCCGCCCGGCACACCGGCCGAGGGGGAGCGCCATATCATCGGGACCGGTGCAACCGGTGCATGGAACGGCTGGGACAACAGCATCGCCCTGTTTTCCGGCGGCGCATGGCTGCGCCTGATCCCGCAGATTGGCTGGATGGCGTGGGATGTTTCTGCCAGCGAACTTCTGGTCTGGAACAGCGGCGCGTGGGTTTCCTTCGTGCCAAACCTGCAAAATCTTGCCGGTGTCGGCATCGGCACCGCTTCGGATGCCACCAACAAGCTGGCGGTTTCCGCCGCCGCAACCCTGCTCAATCACGCCGGCAACGGCCACCAGCTCAAGATCAACAAGGCCGCATCCGGTGACACCGCCAGCCTGCTGTTCCAGACCAACTGGTCGGGGCGTGCCGAATTGGGCACGGCGGGCAGTGA
>JALSJL010000272.1 GCA_026989405.1 Marinosulfonomonas sp.
AGACCATCGGGCGAACGTTCCAGGCGAGTTGTGACGCGGCATTGGGGGATGTGCGCTGTGGTGTCGATTTGAACGCTCCGGCATTCAAGGCGACCGGTATGACCACCACCCCGAACCTGTCCTTGCCCTATCTTGCCGCCGCGCAGGCCCAGAAACACGTCACGGTCAACGAGGCGCTGAGCCTGATCGATGCGCTGGCCCAGATGGCAGTTGTTGCAGTTGGCGCAACAACTCCGCCCGGCACACCGGCCGAGGGGGATCGCCATATCATCGGCACTAGTGCCACCGGCGCATGGTCCGGCTGGGACAACAGTATTGCCCTGTTTTCCGGCGGGGCATGGCTGCGCCTGATCCCGCAGGCCGGCTGGATGGCGTGGGATGTTGCGGCTGGCGAGTTACTGGTCTGGAACGGGTCCACGTGGGTTTCCTTTGTGCCGAACCTGCAAAATCTCTCCGGTGTAGGCATCGGCACCGTTTCGGACACCACCAACAAGATGGCGGTCTCCGCCGCCGCAACCCTGCTCAATCACGCCGGAAACGGCCACCAGCTCAAGATCAACAAGGCGGTTTCCGGTGATACAGCCAGCCTGCTGTTCCAGACCAACTGGTCCGGGCGCGCCGAAATGGGCACAGCAGGCAGTGACGATTTCGTCCTCAAGGTCAGTGCCGACGGCAGCACGTTTTTCGAGACCTTGCGGGCGGACGGTAATACCCGCGCGGCCAAGTTTCCCAACGGCATCGACCCCGAGCGCCGCAGCATCGGCGGCCTGACCAAGGGTGGCGGTTCCGACTGGTGGGGGCCGGTCGATCCGTTCACCCTGAGCTACAGTTCCGGATCCCCGCAGGCGCTGTCGCAAAACCGGATGTATTTCATGGCGTTTTTCGTCGACCGTCCGATCCGGTTGCTCGGTGCGTTTGTGGCCCAGCACACCGCCTCGACCACCGCAGGGGCGTTGCTGCGCTGTGGCATCTACAGGCTTGGCGCGCCCAATGGCGACAACTGGGATATCGGCGCGCGGGTGGCCGATTTCGGGACATTGCCGGCGGACGTGGCGGGCCATAAAATATTCGATCTGGCCACACCGCAGACCCTCACCAAAGGCTGGTATGTCGCCACCATGGGGGTCAGCGGTGCCGGTGCCTACGCCCGCTATGGCCGCTGGATGACACCGGGCCTGACCCGGTATTATCCCCACAGCAGCGGCACCAGCGCCTATCCCCGTGTCGTTGCTCCGCAGGTCTATCTTTACGAGAACAGCAGCAACGCCGAGATCACCGGTGGCTTGCCTGCCAGCTGGGCCGGAAATCCTGTCAGCACCATGACCTCGACCAACAACTGGGTCTACCCGATGGTCTTCCCAAAATGGTGCGAAATCTGACCCACCCATCAGAACAGGAGTTCAAATGACCCCGCCGAAACTTGAAGCGGGCTTCGTGCGCATGCCCGAGGATGAATTCGAAGCCATGTTGGCCCGCGCTGCCGAACAGGGCGCGCGCCGTGCCTTGGCCGATGTGGGCCTCAATGGTCCCGAAGCTGCCATCGATATCCACGACCTGCGCACGCTGCTTGAAAGTCTACGCATGGCGCGGCGCACAGCCTGGCAGACCGTCGTGCGCCTGATCACCACTGGCCTGCTGCTTGCCCTGATCGCGGGCATTGCTGTGAAGCTGAAACTGTTCGGCTGACGCCACCCAAAATCACCCGACCATATGCCCGCCAACCGGCGGGTTTTTCATTTTTGGAGGAAATCATGACCACCCACTATTACGCTGACTGGCGCGACGTGCCCGGTAAACTCTGGCGCTGGCCCAACTTTTCACCCGAGGAAATCGCCTGCCGTGGCGATGGCACCCTCCGTGTCAACGAGCCCGCGCTCGACAAGCTGCAGGCCCTGCGCGACCGTCTCGGAGTGCCGCTGATCGTGCATTCCGCCTATCGCAGCCCCGCCTATAACCGGCATGTCGGCGGGGCCAAACACTCCATGCACCTGCAAGGCGCGGCGTTTGATATTTCCATGGCCAACCATGATCCAGAGAGTTTTGAAACGGCGGCGCGCGAAACGGGTTTCACCGGCTTCGGCTTCTATCCGCGTCAGAACTTCATGCACATCGACACTGGCCGCGCCCGCCAATGGGGCGATCCGTTTCCGCCGCACGCGAGTCGTTTTGCACCGGAGTTGCCACGTCTGCGTGAAACCCTGACGGAATCCTGCACCATGAAAGGCGGCGGCGCAGCCGGCGTCGCCACCATCGGCGCGGCCGGTGTCGAGGTTGTGCAACAAGCCGTCACCGATACCCAGTCCGCCCTCCAGCCGCTGATCCCGTATCTCGACACCATCTGCTGGCTGTTCATCGCCGTGGCCCTGATCGGCATCGGAACCACCATCTACGCCCGCTGGGACGACTGGCGAAAGGGGCGGCGCTGATGGGCGCGCTGATCGCATGGTTTTCCGGCAGTCGTCTTGCGCTGGCTGTCGGAAAGTGGGCCGCCATCGCCCTCGCAATATCGCTGTTCCT
>JALSJL010000273.1 GCA_026989405.1 Marinosulfonomonas sp.
CCGGGCGGGTCGTGGCCGATGATCTGACGGGCGACCTGAGCTGGTATTCCGGGGCCATCGGGCGCGAGATCACCAGGCCGCGGGCCTTGCTGGTCATGCAGGTTTTCAACCACCAGACCCACCACCGCGGGCAGGTGCATGCAATGCTGACGGCAGCCGGGGCCAGACCGGATGATACCGACCTGCCGTTCATGCCGGAGCAATAGGAGAAAGACGATGTTCAAGGCACTGGTTGTCGAGAAAGACGAAGAGGGCAAGACCCACGCGAGCGTTCAGGAACTGGACGAAGCGCGCCTGCCCGAGGCCGAGGTGACGGTGGCGGTCGACTATTCCACCGTGAACTACAAGGACGGGTTGTGCATCGGTCCCGGCGCCGGTCTGGTGCGCAATTATCCGCATGTGCCGGGGATCGATTTTGCCGGCACGGTCGAAGAAAGCCGCGATGCGCGCTACAAGCCCGGCGACAAGGTGGTGCTGACTGGATGGCGCGTCGGCGAAGCACACTGGGGCGGATATGCGCAAAAGGCGCGGGTGCGGGCCGACTGGCTGGTGCCGCTGCCCGACGGGCTGACCACGCGCCAGGCGATGGCTGTCGGCACGGCCGGGTTTACGGCGATGCTGGCGATCATGGCGCTGGAAGACCACGGGCTTGAGAAAAACCACGGGCCGGTTCTGGTGACGGGGGCCGCGGGCGGTGTCGGCTCTGTCGCGGTGGCGGTGCTGGCGAACCTTGGCTACGAGGTCGCGGCGGTGACCGGGCGACCCGAGACCGCGGACTACCTGAAAGGGCTGGGCGCGACGCAGATCGTGGCGCGCGAAGAGTTGACCGAGGTCACGCGCAAGCCGCTGGAAAGCGAGCAGTGGGCCGGTTGCGTCGACGCGGTGGCCGGGGCGATGCTGGGGCGCGTGCTGAAACAGATGAAATACGGCTGTTCGGTCGCCGCGGTCGGGCTGGCCGGGGGCGCCGCGATCGAAGGCGCGCTGATCACGCCGTTCATCCTGCGCGGCGTCAACCTGCTGGGCATCGACAGCGTGATGCGCCCCTATGCCGACCGCCTGCGGGCCTGGGAGCGCATTGCCCGCGACCTGCCCATGGAAAAGCTGGAGGCGATGGTGCAGGAGGCAACGCTTTCGGACCTGCCGGGGCTTGGCCGCGACATTCTGAAAGGGCAGGTCAAGGGGCGCGTTGTCGTCGACGTGAACGCCTGAACTGCCGAACCGAACCGCTCCGGATTTTGCCCGGGGCGGCTTGTGGCCCGGTCGGTGCAGACATCGCGGGTCTGCACAAGCCTGAGCGGTTTTCGTGCTTTTGGGCCGATGGACTTGCGGCTGACCTGAGGCCCGTCCAGACGCACCATTGGTCTTGCACGCCCGCTCGCGCCGGCCGCAGGCGGGGCGGCCTGGGCCGTGGTGGTCAGGGGTGCAGAGTTCATCCGTTTGTTTTCATGCGGTTTTTCGCGCCGGGCAATGCCCGGATATGGACGAGCCTCTCGGCGCCAGGGTGCGGGGGGCGATCGACACCGCCTTTCTGTCCACCGCACCCCTCGCAAGAGCGGTGAATTCCGACGAAAACATGATCCGGCGATTGTTGTCGAAATGTGGCCCAAAGTCGCAATTGGACCCGATTGTTCGCTTTCCGGGCGGTCAAGCCGGGTTGCATGTTGCATGATCCGGCCAGGGGCGAAGGCCCATTTAACGGGGCAACGACCCCATTCTCACAAATGGACAGGGAGTTCGGCATGTCTTCCACAGAAGGTTCAGGCCAGGTTGTCAGCGAGACTGATTACCAGATTGGCCAGGATAACATAACCAGACAGATTGGCCCGTTCGGGCTTGATATTCACAACCCGGTGTTTGTGATCTCGGGGCTCGGGATCTTTGCTTTCGTGATCGGCACGCTGATTGCGCCTGAAGCTGCGACAGACCTTTTCAAGAGCATGCGCAACTGGGTGACGGGCAACTTCAGTTGGTTTTTTCTGCTGGCTGGCAATATTTTCGTGTTGTTTTGCGCATTCCTGATCGTATCGCCCCTTGGGTCGGTGCGCCTGGGCGGGGCGGATGCCAGGCCGGACTATGGCTATGTCGGCTGGTTCGCCATGCTGTTTGCGGCCGGCATGGGGATCGGGTTGATGTTTTTCGGCGTGTCGGAACCGCTGTCGCATTATGCGTCTTCGGTTGCCGAAAATGCCGGGCAACCGGACAGTTGGGCGCCTCTTGCCGGAGCGCCGGGTGATCCGCAGGCGGCTGCGCGCCTGGGAATGGCGGCGACGATCTATCACTGGGGGCTGCACCCCTGGGCGATGTATGCCGTGGTGGCGCTGGCGCTTGGGCTGTTCAGCTACAACAAGGGGCTGCCACTGTCGATCCGCTCGGCGTTCTACCCGATTTTCGGAGACGCCGTCTGGGGCTGGGTCGGACATGTCATCGACGTGGTGGCCGTATTTGCAACGCTGTTCGGGCTGGCGACCTCGTTGGGGTTCGGCGCCGAACAAGCCAACGCCGGGCT
>JALSJL010000274.1 GCA_026989405.1 Marinosulfonomonas sp.
CTGACAGCCATGTGGTCAGTTGCGGCGTGGCGTCCCCCGAAGACCTGGACTGGTATGTGAAGCGCGGCGCGGCCGGTGTGCTTTGCGGGTGTTTCATCGATGCAAAGGGCCGGCCGATACCTGGCCCGCTGGATGAAAGAATGATCGGGGTGACGCTGGACAAGCTGCAAGATCTTGACGTCGGTTTGCTGGTGTCGAGCGGGCCCGACAAGGTGCAACCCATGCTGGCCACGATCGCCGGCGGCTATGTCAGCCATGTCGTCACGTCCGAAAACAGCGCAAGCTCCATGTTGGGTCTGGGTGGTTGAAGGCTGAGGGTCTGGCGGTTTTCGGCAAGCGCCGTCAGCCGCCAACCTCCTGTCCGCGCGACGCGGCCTTCTCAGGAAACATCGCGGCCAGCGCCTCGGGCGATGCCTCGCATATCCCGCGTTCGGTGATCAGGCCAGTCACCAGACGGCGCGGCGTCACATCGAACGCCGGGTTGCCGCCCGGGGTGCCATCGGGACTGATCTGCACCTCGGTAACGGTGCCGTCAGCCAGCTTGCCCTGCACATGGGTCACTTCGCGACCGTCACGTTCTTCGATCGGGATTTCGCCAATCCCGTCCTGCACGGTCCAGTCGATCGTCGGCGATGGCAGCGCCACATAGAACGGCACGCCATTGTCACGGGCAGCCAGCGCTTTCAGATAGGTCCCGATCTTGTTGCAGACATCGCCCGAAGCCGTCGTCCGGTCGGTGCCGACAATGACCATGTCAACCTGGCCATGCTGCATCAGGTGGCCACCGGCGTTGTCAACGATCAGATGATGCGGCACACCGTGGCTGTCCATTTCCCAAGATGTCAGCAACGCACCCTGATTGCGCGGACGGGTTTCATCGACCCAGACATGGATCGCGATGCCGGCTTCGACCGCGTGATACATCGGGCTCGTGGCGGTTCCCCAGTCAACGGTGGCCAGCCAACCGGCATTGCAATGCGTCAGGATATTCACGGGTTCGCCCGGCGCTTTCCCAGCCGCGATCTTCCGAATGGCGGTCAGCCCATGAACGCCGATCATCCGATTTGTTTCGACGTCCTCATCACAGATTTCCAAAGCCCTCGCATGGGCCGCCAAAGCGCGTTCAGCCGGCGGCAAGGGGCGCAAAAGGGTTCGCATTTCGTCCAGAGCCCAGCGCAGGTTGATGGCCGTCGGGCGCGTGGCATGCAGCTCATCCCAGGCTTCGTCCAGGTTCGAATCCGACGGATCACGCTTCATTTCTTCGGCGATGGCATGGGCCGCCGTGGCCCCGATCAGGGGCGCGCCGCGCACCCACATGTCGCGTATGGCGGTGGCAAACTCGGCACGGCTGATCAGATCGACGACCCGAAACTCATGCGGCAGCCAGCGTTGGTCGATGATGCGAACGCGCTCTGAGGCATCATCGAACCAGATCGAACGGTAGTATTTGTCACCGACTTTCACAGAACGGTCTCCTTGTTGCGCTGTCCCACCGACGTATCCAGCCTTTGATCCCCGAGCAGTTCCGCCAGAAAAGGAAGGCCCCGCCAGCCAGCCTGCCACAGAAGACAGAGTTCGCCATCGGGCCCTCCGTTCGCTGTTTCCGGTTTTGATTTTCGCCACACACCGCCAAAAGTCAACAGAAGTTGACATTTGGCGTCATGGGTCGCCGACAGGCTCCAGCAACGCCGGAATATCCACGCGCTTCAAGCTCTCATCCGGGGCTCACCAGGCCAACACCGCATTCACGTTGCCTAAAAAATCGGGAAATCCGCGCCTGCGTGCTGGCAGAAACCTGTCTGCAGCCTGTGGCTGTGCCCGGAATGGCGGTGGTGCCGCTGAGAGGACTCGAACCTCCGACCCCATCATTACGAATGACGTGCTCTACCAGCTGAGCTACAGCGGCCAGTGCCGGCGGCTCTTTAGCACCCTACGCACACCGTTGGTAGACCTATTTTTCCTCGATCGCATCTTTTGGAAGCGTTACGACCTCGCCGATTTCTTTGGTGTCGCCAGCGGTATCCCCGGCCGGCGGTTCAGCCACTTCATTGGCGGCGACATCAGAGTCCGCAAGGGCGGCGTCCTCGGCTTTTCCGGGCGCTTCTTCTTCCCCGACCAGTAACGGAAGCATCTCGCTTGATGCGGGCATCGCCACTTCTCCTTCCGGCGGGACATCCCATGCCAGCGTGTCAAACCCACCGCAATTTGCGCAGACCGGCGCCCAGGATGCGTGGACCGTGTGACAGTTCTGACAGACCCATTGCGGACCACGAGAGGCCGTCACGGCCTTGGTCAGCCAGCCACGCACAACCGCATCCGGGCTACCCTCACCGCGCTCGATTGCGGCCATCAGGGCCAGCGAACGCGCGGTCGGGTCATTTTCGACAAGATCGCTGATCGCCTTGCGGGCGCCGGCATAATCCCGGGCCGCAATTTTGAGTTCTGCTTCCAGCATCCGCGATTCCGGGTGATCCGGGGCAGATTTCAGCAGCG
>JALSJL010000275.1 GCA_026989405.1 Marinosulfonomonas sp.
TGTTTGCTGATTTCAAACCCGAGGTAGGGCGTCATCGCGCCTCCGGCCAGGTTCAAACCGTCGTAATAGCCAAGCAGCGTTCCGGTGACAAACGACTGCGTGGAATTCGACGCGGGGACAGGGCCGCTTACAGTATCTGTGTAGGCGGCATCATTTCGCGTCATGGTCGCAAGTTCGACAGCCGGGGCCAAACGCCAGCTCCCTTGCTGAAACTCGCCCGAAAGGCGCAATGATGCGTGAATTTCCTGGCTGTTGTAAGTGCCGCTGAGTGCACCCGCGGTTGTTACCCGGTGGGAAATATCGCCGGTGAGTGCACGCCCGTCCACGGCCCATCCGTCGGACAGTTCGTAAGCGAAATAGGCACCGTAGAGCAGGCCGGACCCACTGTCGCGCGTGGCCGGTCCTGAGCGCGTCACAGAAGTGTTGTTGGCGCTTGCCACCAGACCAAGAAGAAACCGATCGCCGAACCGCCGGTCAAATCCAAGCGAAAACACTGACGACTCCATTGACTCGCCAAGAGCGAGCTGTTCAGTCCGGCGGAATTGAGCGCTGACCCAACCGCTGTTTCTGCTTTCCAGAAAGTCCTGTGAGGGATCGCCGAAAAATACCGTGCCGTCGCCTTGCTGTTGGGGTTGATCGCGCAGATGGTCGCCGCAATCAGTGAACTTCCCCGGCAAGCAAAAGTCATCCGGAATGACAGCGCCGGCAGGTGCGGTAACAATTGGGCCCGATCCCGAAAAACGGCCCGATATGTAGGATACAGTGGGCCCAGACGGTCGTTGTGTGCCGAGCCCGGGGTTGGTTGTCGGATTTGGCGGCGGTGGCGGTGTGACTATTGGGGCCGGCACGAGGTTGATCGTTGGCGCAGGCCCTCCGCCAGGCGGGATGTCGGCTGCGTAAGCCGCATCCATACCCGAAAATGGACTGGAAGCCGCAAGTGATACGGACCCGGCGATTGCCAGGATCCGGACAGTTTTCGCCCGTTCAAACACTGTGTAAACCCCCGTTACCAGTCGTTCTCAAACGCAACTACTACGCTGTCGGTGAGGAAATACCAAGATTCCATGGCAAAAAAGACCAAAGAATCACGAGTTTCGGGATAGTTGTCGCGATTTCCAGAAATTAAGCGTGATCGTGCGACAATTTACCTTTTGCGAAACGCTCTCAGCCGGCGAAGTTCTGGGCAAGAAAGAACTGACCGCACTGGTTCCCACGGGGGTTGTAGCCCAAGGCGGCGCCGACAGCGTTGACATTCTGGTCCAGAACATTTTTGCGATGCCCGGCCGACCGCATCCACAACCCGACGATTTCGGAAGCCAGCGATGCGTAGGTGTGCGGGGAAATCGGCTTGCCGCCGACGGTCGTGAATTGGCATCGCGCCTTGTCGCGAATGCGGATCTTGCCCGCCAGATCAAACTGGTAGCGGGGCAGGTATCCGACATTCTCGGACCCGCGCCGCACCCGCAGCCCTGATGCCAGAACCCGCTCTTGAACCGATGACTGTCCGCGGATCGTCGAGCGATGACTGAGTTTCCGGCGGGCTGCCATCCAGTTTGCATGGTTTCCCGCCACCCTGATCAAACCACCCGACAGCCGCAAGGGCGCAAGCCCGGCCTTGCAACGGCGAAAATTGACTTCGGCCAGCAGGACCCGGTTGAACAGCTTCTGATCAGCATTCTCGGTTGGAATGGTCTGCATTGCGGCAGCCGGAATTGCTGCGCGCGAACAGGCAAGCGCACTGTTGGGCAAGACCAAGGTCAGCAAGGCAGCGGCGCCAAGAAGCCTTGCGGCTCTGGCAATGGTTGAAACAGTCATGGACCCTCTCATCGAGCAGATAAAAAGAGATGGGTCCAAGCTGGGTTGAGTCTGTGTCCAAATTGTGCCGGGCGGTTGGTGAATTCGGGGCAAGAGCGCCCTTTCAGAGGGGTGGAATGGGCGCCTCTGGCCATGGATGGCGTTGTTTGGTGTGCGCAGCCCGCATCGCGCGCGGAACATTTGGCCATCCACCTTGTTCAATCGCGAGCGGGGCTCTACATCATCCCCATGATACGTTGGAACCCACTCGCAAAACGGCAGCCTGTCGTTTCCGTCATTCACCTCAACGGCGTGATCGCGCCGGCAGGTCGCGCAGCGGCCTTGAACGATGTTGGCCTTGCGTCCCTTGTCGAGCGGGCGTTCAAAAAGGGAAAGCCGGCGGCGGTCGCCCTGCTGTTGAATTCGCCGGGTGGCTCGCCTGTTCAATCATCGCTGATCGCGGCGCGCATACGCCGGCTTTCCGCTGAACGGAACATTCCGGTATTTGCCTTTGTCGAGGATGTGGCCGCATCGGGAGGATACTGGTTGGCAACGGCTGCGGATGAAATCTGGATTGATGCCAATTCGGTCGTCGGATCAATCGGGGTCATTTCATCGGGCTTCGGGTTTCACGAGTTCATCGAACGCCACGGCATTGAGCGCCGGGTGCACACCGCGGGAAAGTCCAAGAGCACACTTGACCCTTTTCGTCCCGAGAAGCCGGCCGACGTCAAGAAACTGAAAACCATTCTGAACCAGATTCACGAGTCGTTCATTGCCCAGGTCAAAGACCGCCGCGGAGCGAAGCTCGCCGACAACCCGGCCTTGTTCAGCGGAGAATTCTGGGTCGGGAACGAAGCGATAGATCTGGGGCTCGCCGATGGCATCGGCCATCTGGTGCCAAAAATGAAGGAACGGTTCGGTGACAAGGTTCGCTTCAACAGTTTCACGAAGAAACGCCCCTTCCTTTCCCGGATCGGCGCGCAAGTTGTTGATCAGGCCCTTCAGGGGATAGAAGAGCGCGCCGAGTTTGCGCGTTTTGGGCTTTGAGCCATGGTCAAGGTCGTATCGCTTTTTCTGATCGGAATTCTTGTCATGGGCATGTTCGGAAAGTTGCGTTTCCCGGGTCAGAAACGTCTTGCGGCTGTGAAATGCGCCAAGTGCGGTCGGTTCAAGATTGGCAAGAGCGGCTGCGATTGTGATGCCGGGAAGTAGCTGATCCATGGACATTGTGTATGCAATCCTCGGACTGATCATCCTTGTGCTTGCCGGCGACATGCTGGTGCGCGGGGCAGTGAATGTCAGCCTGCGCCTGGGCGTTCCCGCCCTGATCGTCAGTCTCACGATCGTGGCCGTCGGAACGTCGGCCCCGGAGCTTCTGGTTTCGGTCGAAGCAGTCCTGGATGGTGTGCCGGGAATTGCCGTGGGCAACGTCGTCGGTTCCAATGTTGCAAATGTTCTGCTTGTCCTCGGGCTGCCGGCGATGCTTGTGGGCTTTGACCTGTCAAGAAATGAGACACGCAGCAACTACTACCAGATGATCGCCGGGACAGCCCTGTTTGCCGGACTGGCCTACCTGGGTCCGATCTTGTGGTTTCATGGGCTGCTGCTGTTGGCGGTATATGCCGGTTTCATGCTGCATGCGATCCTGACCGCGCGCAATCAGCGCCGGGCAAGCGTGGCCCAGCTGGACCCGGTTCTGGAACTGGATGAAGTTGACCTGGGCGCCCCCTGGTGGAAGATCATGGGGTTCCTTTTTCTGGGTGTCGTGGGTTTGCCCCTGGGCGCGAGCATCCTGGTTGAAAGCTCAACCGCTGTTGCCCGACAATTCGGCGTCAGCGAGACAGTCATAGGGCTCACGCTTGTTGCTCTGGGAACGTCGCTGCCGGAACTCGCCACGACGCTTGCTGCCGCACTTCGCAAAGAGGCCGACGTTGCCCTGGGCAATGTCCTTGGCTCCAACATGGCTAATCTTCTGGGCATTGTGGGGGCTGCAAGCCTTTTCGGGGCGGTTCCTGTCGCGCCCGCAATCGTCCACTATGACATGCTGGTCATGATCGGGGCCGCACTGATCCTTGGGCCGTTCATTGTGCTGCGCAGCAATATCACCCGCCTGTGGGGGGTCATTTTCACCGCCTTGTATCTGGCCTACATTGCCAGCGTTCTTTCATGAACAGGAGGCTTTGATGAAGGTAAAACGCGCCCTTGTGACCGGAGCGGGAAAACGCCTGGGGCGCGCCATGGCGCTTGACCTGGCGCATCAGGGATTTGATGTGGCGGTGCATTACGCAACTTCTTCCGAGGAAGCCGCAGAGGTGGTTGCGGCCATCCGGGACGCTGGCGGTGCGGCCGAAGCCTTGCACGCTGATCTTCTGGATGACGAACAGACTCGGGGCCTGATGGGCCGCGCCGCAACGGCGCTTGGAGGTCCACTCAGCCTGCTGGTCAACAATGCGTCGATCTTTGAGTATGACAATCTGGAGAACGCGACAGACGAATCCTGGGAGCGCCACCTCGGGTCGAACCTGAAAGCGCCATTTTTCCTGACCCAGGAGTTTTCGCGCCAGGCCCCTGAGCCGGTGGACGACACGAACGGCGAACCGCATCCGCAGGCGCTTGTGGTCAACATGATTGACCAACGTGTCTTGAAGCCGACGCCCGAGTTCATGACCTACACGATTGCGAAAATGGGGCTTTGGGCGTTCACCAGAACCGCGGCACAGGCCCTGGGTGCAAGAGTTCGGGTCAACGCAATCGGACCTGGACCCACCTTGATTGGCGCCAATCAGAGCGAGCCGCATTTCGCGCGGCAACGCGCCAGCACAGTGCTGGGTCGCGGGGCGAACCCGGAAGATGTAACGGCCGCGCTGAGATATCTGATCAACGCACCGGCCGTCACCGGACAGCTGATTTGCGTTGACGGCGGACAGCACCTGGGATGGGAAACGCCGGATGTATCGGGGCTGGAATAGGACCTGCCAGCCCTTCGCATCGCGCGAAGTTGTGCACGTCGCTGCAATCGCAGGCGAAGATGGAAAGTTTTTGGTAACAAAATCAACAATTTGCATTTTTTAAATAAATAAATCCTGCCATTACAAAGGCTTGTAAAACTGCCCAATTTTTGAGCACATCGAAGAAGTGGGCCGGAATCAAAGGATTTTTGCGACTCGGGAATACTTACCACCAGACTTATCCACAGAATTGGTGGAGATGTTTGCACTTGCTTTGGCCGTCACTAGATTGCAGCCAGAGCGGGAATCAGGAGGCCGGGCAAGACCCGGACGGATGACTGAGAGGGGCGATGGGGAAAACCGGCCACGACTGCATCAGGGACTATCTGACTGTTCTTGACAATTCGCCCGGCGTTTATCGGATGCTGGCCGAAAACGGGTCGGTGCTCTATGTCGGAAAGGCGCGCAATCTCAAGAAACGGGTCACGAGTTATTCCAAGCCCGGCGGCCATACCCCGCGTATTGCCCGGATGATTTCCGAGACCGCCTCGATGATGTTTCTGACCACCGAGACAGAAACCGAAGCCCTGTTGCTGGAACAGAACCTGATCAAGCAACTGAAGCCGAAATACAATGTTCTGTTGCGCGACGACAAGAGTTTCCCGAATATCCTGGTCTCGCGTGCGCATGAATTTCCGCAGATCAAGAAGCATCGCGGCGCACGCAAGGAGCCGGGTGAATATTACGGCCCGTTTGCCAGCGCAGGTGCCGTCAACCGGACCCTGAACCAGTTGCAGAAGGTGTTTCTGCTGCGTGACTGTTCGGATTCAGTTTTCGAGGGGCGGGCCCGACCCTGTCTTCTGTATCAGATCAAGCGATGTGCGGCGCCCTGCGTGGGCAAGATTTCGAAACGGGATTATGCGGCTCTGGTCGCGGATGCCGAGCGTTTCCTGAAGGGCAAGTCCACCCGGATTCAGGCCCGTCTTGCGACCGACATGGAACAGGCGAGTGCCGCGCTTGATTTTGAACGCGCCGCTGCATTGCGCGACCGGATCAGGGCGCTGACCCAGGTCCAGCAAAACCAGGGGATCAACCCGCGCGGCGTCAGGGAAGCTGACGTTATTGCGCTGCACATGGATGGCGGTCAGGCCTGTGTGCAGGTGTTCTTTATCCGGGCCAACCAGAACTGGGGCAATCGCGATTATTATCCGCGCACGGGCGCAGGTGCCGAGGCGGCAGAGGTTCTGCAGGGTTTCGTTGGGCAGTTTTACAGCCGCAGAGATCCGCCGAAGTCGGTTTTGCTGAGCCATCCGATCGAAGATCATGAGCTCATGCAACAGGTGTTGTCGCAAAAAGCCGGGCGCAAGGTAGAACTGGCCATACCCCTGCGCGGCGAAAAGGCCGAACTGGTGGCCGGCGCGGCGCGCAACGCGCGCGAAAGCCTGGCGCGACGCATGTCGGAAACAGCGGCGCAAGCGAAACTGCTTGAGGGGCTGGCAGAGGCCTTCGGCCTGGAAGAAACACCAACGCGCATCGAGGTCTATGACAACTCGCATATTCAGGGTGCGCATGCGGTTGGGGCCATGATCGTGTCGGGGCCGGAAGGTTTCATCAAAAGCCAGTATCGCAAGTTCAACATCAAAGGCGACGACCTGACGCCAGGAGATGATTTTGGCATGATGAAGGAAGTTCTCAAACGGCGGTTCCGGCGGCTGCTGAAAGAGGATGCCGACCGCAAAACCGGTGTCTGGCCGGATTTGCTCTTGATTGATGGCGGTGCCGGCCAGGTTTCGGTGGTGTTCGGTATCCTGCAAGAGATGGGTGTTGCCGACATCCCGGTGGTGGGGGTTGCCAAAGGTGTTGACCGTGACGCGGGCAAGGAAGAATTTCATCGGCCAGGCAAGCGCCCTTTCGCGCTCCGCCACAACGATCCGGTGCTGTATTTCATCCAGCGTTTGCGTGACGAAGCGCACCGGTTTGCGATTGGAACCCATCGCGCCAAGCGCTCCAAGGCAATTGGTGCGACGCCGCTGGACGATGTTCCGGGCATTGGTGCCGCGCGCAAACGCGCGTTGTTGGGACATTTTGGCAGCGCCAAGGCCGTCAGCCGCGCAGGGTTGGCCGACCTGAAGGCCGTGGATGGCATATCGGACCGTGTTGCCGAGAAATTGTACGACTATTTTCATGAGAAGGGCTAGCGGCTTTCCCTGCCTGACCGAAACCGCTACCAATCAAGCATGCGCATGACGATTCCGAATATCCTGACAATCCTGAGACTGCTGGCGGCGCCCGGCATTGCTGTGATGTTTCTTTATTTCGCAAGGCCTTGGGCCGATTGGTTTGCGCTGGTCCTGTTTGTTCTGGCGGCCATCACCGATTGGTTTGATGGCTACCTTGCCCGCCTGTGGAAACAGGAAAGCCGGTTTGGTGCGATGCTTGATCCGATCGCCGACAAGGCAATGGTTGTCATTGCGCTTTTGGTTGTCACCGGATTTTCAGGCATGAACCCCTGGATCTTGTTGCCGGCAACCGTGATCCTGTTTCGCGAAGTATTTGTGTCGGGCTTGCGCGAATTTCTGGGAGCGTCCGCCGGGACGTTGAAAGTGACACGGCTTGCGAAATGGAAAACCACCGCCCAGATGATTGCCCTTGCCGTTCTGTTTTCGCAGGGGCTGTTCGAACATTTCTTTGTCATGCAGAGTTATGGAATGGATGCGAACCTGGTGAACGACATTCTGGCCGGCCGGGAAGAGGATGTCTTCGGGCTGCGCTGGAAAGCTGATGGGGCGATCTGGTCGTGGTGGCTGGGTGTCCTTCTGCTTTGGGCCGCGGCCCTGCTGACCTTGCAGACCGGGTTCGACTACTTTCGCAAGGCATTGCCCTATCTGAAGGAAGAGGTTTGATGCAGGTCTTGTATTTTGCCTGGGTTCGCGAACGGATCGGCCTGCCGAAAGAATGCGTGGAAAGTGACGCGAAAACGGTATCCGAGTTGGTCGAAGAACTCCGATCCCGAGGAGAGCGCTATGCGTTGGCCTTCGCCGACACCAGTGCCTTGCGGGTTGCTGTCGATCAGGAGCTTACGAGTTTTGATGCGCCTCTGGACAATGCACGAGAGGTCGCGTTCTTCCCGCCGATGACGGGGGGCTGACATGGTGGTTCGGGTCCAGAAAGATAGCTTTGACGCCGGTCAGGTCCTGAACGAGTTTTCCAGCTCTGCGAGTGGCTCCGGCGCTGTTGTCAGCTTCACAGGTATTGTGCGCAATGTCGCGGGTGGGCTGAAGCACATGGAAATCGAGCACTATCCGGCGATGACCCAAGCAGCGATCGAAGCGATTGAAGCGCAAGCGGTCAGCCGCTGGGAACTGGACGGATGCCTTGTCATCCACCGTTTCGGAAAGCTGGTGCCGGGTGAACAGATCATGATGGTGTTGACCGCTGCGCGCCACCGGGCCGCGGCCTTTGAGGCGGCTGAATACCTGATGGACTATCTGAAATCGCGCGCGCCATTCTGGAAAAAAGAAGTCACCGAAAGCGGCGCACAATGGGTTGAGGCCAGGTCGCAGGACGAAGAAGCCCTGAGGCGCTGGTAGCGATCAGCTTGTCTTGATCCGCTGGACGTAGGCGCGCAATTCTTCCGTTTCGTGCCGTGCGTCGCGCAACCCGTCCATGGCCGCACGCAACTCGGCTTCGGTCTGCGCCAGTTGGTTGGTCAGTTCTGCTTCGCGTTGATGAACATATGCAATCGCCTGGTCACGCTGTTCTTCGGACTCGTGCAGTTGCTGCGCCATCTTGTCCAGTTCGTTCATGTCGGACTGTGCAACACGCATGAAGCGATTGACCAGCCAATTGGAAAACCATCCAAACATGAAGGCGACAAACAGGACGATTGCGGTCGCAATGATAAATTCAGTTCTGTTCATCGTGGCTCTCTGTTTCGCTGTGCGCCGGATCACTGGCCCCGGCGCCATCTTGCGCCGGAGCGCTGCCATCGCCGCTGTCATCCTTTTGCGCGGTTTCACCCGGTTCTATCAACCGAAATTCAATGCGGCGGTTGGCGTTGCGGCCCTCTTCTGTTCCATTGTCGGCAATCGGCCGGGTCTCGCCATACCCTTTCGCTGTCAGGTTTGATGTCAGAACCCGCCGGGCCAGCAATGCGTTCACCACCGCTTCGGCGCGTGCCTGACTAAGCGCCAGGTTCATGACTTCTCTGCCCTGGCTGTCTGTGTGGCCGCCGACTTCCATCGGGACATCCTGACAGAGCTTCAGGATTTCGGCAATGTTGTCGATCGACACCCGCGCAACGTCGTCAATATCGGCAGAGCTCGGCGCGAAGGTAATCTGCTGAACCTCCAACACCTTGTTGATTCTGGACACGCATTGTTCGGGGGTCGGAATGTCGGCCTTCGGGTCCAGCCGCTCTTCATAGGTGACCGCGATGCGGAAATCTTCGGAGCTTCCGAGTTTTTCCGACAGGATCCGGGCAATTTCGGCCTTGGCATCGGGGTTGCCCGTCACGCCGCGTATGTCGACGACATCCGGCTGCGCAACCACCGAACCGCTGCTCAGTTGCGCCAGGGCTTCCAGCGAAGCCAGAACACGGGTCGTCCAGCCGCTCGGAAGATCTTCGTCGATCCGCATGGCCCCGCGCACAATACCGCTGCCGAACTGAGCCTGGGCAAAACTTTCAGTGGCAATCCTTGTGCGTTCGTCGGGGATGCGACCACGCAGTCGAACATCGCCTTCGGGGCTGCGGGTTGCCACAAACTCGGGCGGACCCTCACCTTCACCGGTGCCGTCGATGACAACCGGTTCCGGCAGGACGGCATGCAATGAAAAAGCGTCGGGCAAATCTGCCTTCAATTCGCCGACAACCTTGTCGAACAGGCTTTGCGGGGCGTCCGGCCTGGCAACCAGTGTCACATCGGCGTCGCTGAAGGTGACAGATCCGCCCCCCAGTTCGGCCAGCCTTGCGATGGCAATGGAAACCGCATCGTCCCATGACGGGCTTGGAACGCCAAGGCCGATTGTGCAGCTTCCTTTGCCTTCCATCCCGGCTGAGCGCGCTGCGGCAAGGATCTTTTCGCGCCCTTCCGGTGTGAAGGTCGAACAGGCGTCAAACCGCGGGCCGTCGTCATCTATGATGAAGCGAAGCGTATAGGGTGTGATCACCGGCCTTGGGGCACTGATATCCAGCGAAAGTGAAATGTTGGCGGGGGCGTCGCGGGACAATCGGGTTTCCAGCCGACGCTTTTCCTCGTTGCTGTCGCTGATGGCCTTGATGTGCACCCGGTCCGCAGAGATCGATATTTTCGACCTTGGCAGAATGCGCAGCGCTTCCAGTCCGAAGCTCATGGCATCTGCCCAGCCTTCGGGTTCCGGATACTTGGCTGCATCCAGCAGGTCAGTCACTTCTGCGCCGTCGGCAAGACCTTTGATGGTCTTGATGATCTTGTCGCGGTCCAAAGAATCGGGAATCAGCCCGATCAGCGAAATACCCTGGTCATTTCGCAAGATTTCGATGGAAAATCGCGGTGGGTCGACGGCATTCGGGTCAGCCACCTTCATTTCGTCAATGATTCTCGCGGCATCGACCACGGTGCCGGCCGCGCTCAGCGCGCGAAATCGTGTGGCCTCGTCGGGTGCTGTCCCCCCCAGGATCACCCGCAAGCCGTCAGTTTCCACCTTCGCCCAGCCATGCCCGTTCAGGTCCAGCGCCCGCGCGACATCCGATTTGGACTGAGTCTCGACGACATTTGCAGCCACCATCGCAGTCAGCAGGGCAAATATGCAGGCAAGAACCAGTGCAATCACGGCTGGCAGGGCATTTGCTGGTCGCATCAACTGGTTCCGGTACTGAGTCTTCTGGCTTGGTGTTTACTATGCATTCGCAGGGACGACTGCAATCAGAGGAACATTGCGCCGGCAATAAAAAGCGCAGGTATCAGCCCGGCATTCCGGTTTGAGCGAAAGAGCTTCAGGCAAATATCGCTGTTTTCAGTGTCGAGCGTTGCATTTTGCCAGGCAAGATGCCAGCCAAACAACCAGACGCCGGTCAGTGCGACAAGCAATGCCAGACCGCTCCCGGTGGGAGCAAGCGCAAGGATGACCGCCAGAGCAAGCAGGGCGACACTGATGATCAGGAACCAGCGCAACCAGATTTGTGTCGCGGTTCCAAAAAGTCGCGCGGTGGATTTCACGCCGATCAGCGCGTCATCGTCCTTGTCCTGATGGGCGTAGATCGTATCGTAGAACAGGGTCCAGCTGATGCCTGCCAGGTATAGCGCGATGGCGGCCCAGTGAAGCTCACCGGTGATTGCAACCCAGGCCAGTATTGCCCCCCAGTTGAAGGCCAGGCCCAGAAAGACCTGCGGCCACCAGGTAAAGCGTTTGGCGAACGGGTAGACCGCAACCAGAAGCAGGGAAGAAACGCCCAGGAGGATCGCTGGCAAGTTGAAGGTGAGCAAGAGTCCGAAAGCAAGCATCATCTGGACGCCCATCCAGATGATGGCCTGCCTGACCGTGACCTGACCTGCAGGCAGCGGGCGCGAACGGGTGCGCTCGACCATGGCGTCGAATTTCCGGTCTGTGATGTCATTCCAGGTGCATCCCGCGCCTCGCATCAGCCAGGCGCCCATGGCGCATGCGGCCACGACCCAGGCGGTTCGCGCGCTGAACCCGCCCTGTGACGCAGAGGCCAGAAAGGCACCCCAGAGGCAGGGGATAAGCAGCAGCCATGTGCCAATCGGCCGATCTGCCCGTGACAGGCGAAGATAAGGGCGGGACCAGGCCGGCGCGAGCGTATCGACCCAATTACCTTTCGGGGCGTCCGAAACCTGGCCATCGGCCTCTGGCAACTTGGAAGTCTCGGACATACTGTTGGCTCATGGCAAATGTTAAGGTCAGACTCTGTTTAGATCACCAGCTTGGTGAGGGGCAATCGGTTCCTTTGGATCGAAGCAAGGCGCACTATCTTTTTGGCGTGATGCGCCTTGGCGTCGGCGACAGGTTGCTGGTTTTCAATGGCCGCGATGGCGAGTTTCTGGCGGAGATTGCCCAAAACGGCAAACGCGCGGGCGTACTGGATATCATCCGCAAGACCCGCCCAGTCCAGATGCCGCCTGACCTGTGGCTTCTGTTCGCCCCGATCAAGAAGACGCGCACTGACTTTATTGTCGAGAAAGCAACTGAAATGGGTGCGGCGCGCATTCTTCCGGTGCAAACGGAATTTACCAATGCCGAGCGCATCAACCGCGACAGGCTGCAGGCCCATGCCATTGAAGCCGCAGAGCAATGCGGCGGAACATATGTTCCCGAAGTTGCCCGGTTGCAGCCGCTCCGACAGCTCATCCGCGACTGGCCAGGCAAGCGCCACCTGCTGTTTTGCGACGAGGCATTGGCGGGGAATTCACGGCATCTGTCGAAAGCGGAAACCGGCCCATGGGCCATATTGATCGGCCCCGAAGGCGGGTTTTCGGAGGCCGAGCGCACCAGGTTGAACACCCTGCCACAGGCGGTTTCTGTAAGCCTGGGCCCAAGAATACTGCGCGCTGACACGGCTGCTGTGGCGGCAATGACACTCTGGCAATCGATACTCGGAGACTGGCGGTAGCCATTGGAAAGATGTTCCGGCAGTCTTGTTTGCGTGATCCACGCGGCATTTGCCGGCGGCGTTTCGCCGATTGACGATTGAATCGCGCCAAAATGCAAAATCCGACCAAGATAGTCACAAAATGGCCAAGTTTTTGAGTAGATTGAATGAGAGGCGTGGCCGGGATTTTCTGGCCGGCAAGTACTAAGGGCATGTTTCCAATGGCTTTTTTTCGGCCAGAAGTAAAAGAGGCTTTCGCCCGGTTTCGCGATGCGATAGCCGGCGTGGCAGTGTCACTGCTGGGCGTCTATTGGGCGTTGAACGGCACGGGGTTCATGTCGATTGTCGGAACATCTCTGGCCGTTGCCGGCGCACTTCTGATCTTTGCAGGAATTCAGCGTGGGCGCTTTCGTTCCGGGTCGGGCGGCCCGGGCGTGGTCAGCGTTGACGAGGGCCAGGTGACTTACTATGGCCCTATGGAGGGCGGCTCGGTCGTGATTTCCGAACTTGAGAAGGTTGAGTTTGACGCGACCGCACGCCCCAAGGCCGAATGGGTTCTGCATGATCCGCACATCGGTTTGCTGCGTATTCCGGTCAATGCCGAAGGGGCGGATGCACTGTTCGACGTGTTTTCCACGCTTGAGGGCATCCAGACCGAGAAAATGCTTGCGGCCATGAAATCCCGTCGCCGGCGGCAAGTTGTGATTTGGCAGGCAAAGCGGCCCGCTCTGCATTGACTTCGCGTTGAATTGACTCCAATTCTGGCCGGACCCTGGCCAAAGAAGTTCGGAGCGCGCAGATGTCTATCCCCCAGTCCGGAGGCGGTCCGATCGAGAGTGTCGAAGACCTCGCCGCCTATCTCGCAGCAGGTTGCAAGCCCAAGGAAGATTGGCGCATCGGCACCGAGCATGAAAAATTCGCCTATTGTCGCGATACACATTTACCCTTGCCCTATGACGGCGAGCGGTCGATTCGCGCGATACTGGAGGCTTTGCGCGACAAGGAAGGCTGGAGCGGGCTTTTTGAAGGCGACAATATTATCGGCCTTGAAAAGAACGGTGCAAACATCAGCCTTGAACCGGGCGGTCAGCTTGAACTTTCCGGTGCCCCGCTGCGCTCAATTCACGAAACTTGCGATGAGGTGAATGCCCATCTCAAGGACGTTCAGGAGATTGCCGATATCGTCGGTGTGGGATTTATCGGGCTGGGAGCCGCGCCGATCTGGACTCATGACCAGATGCCGATGATGCCCAAGGGGCGATACAAGTTGATGACCCCATACATGGACACGGTCGGCAGCCATGGGACGCAGATGATGTATCGGACCTGCACAGTGCAGGTTAACCTGGATTTCGAGTCCGAAGCCGACATGGTCAAGAAAATGCGCGTTGCAATTGCGTTGCAGCCGGTTGCCACCGCACTTTTTGCAAATTCGCCGTTTTTCGAGGGCAAGCCGACCGGCCACAAGTCCTGGCGTTCGCGCATCTGGCGTGACCTTGACCCGGCCCGCACCGGAATGGTGCCGTTTGTGTTCGAAGACGGTTTCGGTTTTGAGAGGTGGGTTGAGTATGTTCTCGATGTGCCAATGTATTTCGTTTACCGGAACGGCGAGTATATCAATGCGCTCGGGCAGTCGTTCCGAGATTTTCTCGAGGGAAGACTGCCAGCGCTTCCGGGCGAGAAACCCACGATGTCGGATTGGGCCGACCATTTGACGACGGTATTTCCGGAAGCGCGGCTCAAGCAGTATATCGAAATGCGTGGCGCCGACGGTGGCCCATGGCGCAGGCTGTGTGCCCTGCCGGCATTCTGGGTCGGGCTGACATACGATCAGGACGCCCTGGATGCCGCTTGGGATCTGGCGAAAAATCTGGACGAAGAGACCCGCGAGGGTTTGCGCGTGGCGGCTTCGGTTGACGCCCTTCAGGGGCAGGCAAACGGTGTGAAGCTGCACGACCTTGCGCGAGAAGCGGTCAGGATCGCTGAGGCGGGACTGAAGGCGCGCGCGGTTCCCGGGGTCGGGGGGCTGGTCCCTGATGAAACCCATTTTCTGAATGCCCTGCAGGACTCGGTGGAAAATGGAAAAGTGCCCGCCGACGAGCTGCTGGAGCACTACCATGGCGATTGGAACGGTGATCTCGACCGGATTTACGACGAATACAGCTACTGACAACGCGATTTGACACATCCTTTTCCGGCGGCAACCTGATGCCATGGAAAAAGGAGTCTGCAATGCGTGAATTCTATATTGGGTCGTTTGAAAAAGTCGTGGCCGTCATGTTGATCCTGCTATTGTTTGCAGTGGTGGTTGGAGCGATCTCGGCCGTTGTGAACGAAGGCTTGCTGCCCGGATTGTTCGTCCTGGTTTTCGGCAGTCTCTATGCTGTCCTGGTCGGCGGTGCCCTCTATCTGATCCTCGGGATCTACCACAACACGCGCCGCACGGCCGAAGCTGTGGAAAAGCTGGCCTCGAACTGACTGGCATGCCAGGCCGTGCTATCGGCCGATCTTTGGTTCGGTGCCATTGAGCAGGCGCCGGATATTGGGGCGGTGTTTGTAAATGACAAGCGCTGACAGGAACAAGACGACTGCTGCCGTGTGGGCGTGGTGCCATGCAAACATGATCACCGGCGCCACCGCAGACGCAACCAGCGCGGCCAACGAAGAATAGCGAAAAATCAGGGCCGTCACCAGCCACGTCGCGCAGACGGCAAGCCCGACGGGCAAGGCGAGGGCAAGGATTGTCCCCAGGAACGTCGCAACGCCCTTGCCGCCCCTGAAGCGCAGAAACACGGGGTAAAGGTGGCCAAGAACGGCCCCGGCTCCGGCAATTCCGGCCATTGCCTCACCGCCAAACTGGCGCGCGACAAGCACCGCGGCTGCACCTTTCCCGGCATCGAGGGCAAGCGTGAGAAACGCGGCCAGCTTGCTCCCGGTTCGCAAGACATTTGTGGCGCCAATGTTGCCAGAACCGATCTGGCGGATGTCTCCAAGCCCGAAAATACGGGCCACGACCAAGCCAAATGGCACCGATCCGAGCACGTAAGCTGCCAGTCCCACCATCACGTATGTCATGAATTCCCCCCGAATACCGGCACGCCGCCCACCCATGTTCCCAGCACCTTGCCCTGCATTCGCTGGCCGTCAAAGGGGGTATTCTTGGATTTCGAAAGAAGTTTGAACCGGTCGAGGATGAACGGCGCGTCAGGATCGAACAAGACAAGATCGGCGGGCGCCCCGGCCACGAGCGTTCCGCCATCCAGGCCCAACCGCCTTGCCGGGTTCAGCGACAGGGCCCGGAACAGTTGTGGCAACGTCAACGCTTCGGCGTGATAAAGACGCAGTGCCGCGGGCAGCAGGGTTTCCAGCGCGACCGCGCCCGATGCGGCTTCTTCGAAAGGCAGACGCTTGCTTTCCTCGTCTTGCGGGGTGTGCATGGACGAAATGATGTCGATCAGGCCGGTAGCAACGGCTTCGACCATGGCCAGGCGATCACTTTCGTCGCGTAATGGGGGTTTCAGTTTGAAAAAGGTCCGGTAGTCGCCAATGTCCAGAGAATTGAGTGTCAGATGATGGATCCCGATGCCCGCCGTCACATCCAGCCCCGCTGCCTTGGCGCGCTCAAGCCGGGGCAGGGCCCGTGCGGTGGTGATCTGGTCGACGTGGTAGCGCACGCCAGTCATTTCGACGAGCGCCATATCGCGGTCAAGCCCGATACGTTCGGCCATCGGTGAAACCGCTGGCAGCCCGAGCAGCGATGCAAACTTGCCACTGGTCGCCACGGCCCCCCGCGAAAGCCCCGGTTCCTGCACATGGCCGATCACCAAAGCCCCCATCGAGCGTGCATAGGTAAAGCACCGGCTGGCCACCTTGTTGTCCGCGATCACGTTGTCGCAATCGGTGAATGCGGCGGCGCC
>JALSJL010000276.1 GCA_026989405.1 Marinosulfonomonas sp.
CGATCATCTTTCCTGCGCGCGCCCGGTTGGTTGTGCGGCAACAGCGGTTTGATCGCCGCCCACGCATCATCCGAGAGCCAAAACCCTTCCGTCATCATTCACCTCCGGCTCGTTTTCTCGGAGTGAATCAGGCGACCATCCCAAAATCAATAGGTTGATTAGGTTTTGACCCTAAGGGGCACAGGGCCTGGTTGCTGCAGAATTCCTGCCCGGAAACGCCCACCATGAAAAAGCCCGCCGGGATGGCGGGCTTTTCCCTTGTCCTTCGACTTGCGTGCGCCAGGGGCAGGACCCGTTCATCCTGCATCACTGGCGCTGATCTGGCGAAATATCGGCGGTTTGGCGCGCGCCGGGAATGGTGTGCCCATTTGCAAGCGCGCCAAGACGCCCAGATGAAGCCAGATCAGTGTCCTGCGGATTTGACGGATTTTCCCGCTGACTGCGTTGCGGGGCTTGGAAAATCAACAGGATTTATCTGCGCGCCCCGCGCCTGGCCAACGAAAAAATCTGTCAAACCGGTGGCGCAGGATGAACGGGCCCTGACCCTAGCTGTTGCTTTCGCGGATCTTGTCGGCGGCTTCCTTGTCAAAGGCGATGTCTTTTTCTTCCAGCAGCGTGTCCAGCTCGCCCGACAGCGTCATCTCTATGGCGATGTCGCAGCCGCCCACGAAGTCGCCCTTGACATAAAGCTGCGGAATGGTTGGCCAGTCGGAAAATTCCTTGATGCCCTGGCGGATACCTTCGTCTTCCAGCACATTCACGTCCTGATACTCGACACCCATGTAATTCAGGATGCCGGCCACCTTCGAGGAAAAGCCGCATTGCGGCATCGTCTTGGTGCCCTTCATGAACAGAACTACATCGTTTTTCGTCACGAGATCCTTGATCTCGGTTTGTGCGTCACTCATTTTTCGTCTCCTTGCAGCGCAGTGCGCCTTGGTTGTTCCTGACTTGCGTCTTTCGTCTGGACCGGGTTCGTCTGGTCCAGAATTCCATGTCTCGGGCCCCCAGCGAGGCGGCTGATCTGTTGCCGAGCTCGGAAGCGCGGATCACATCCATGTCGATCGCTTCCATGCCAAGTTCCGGCTTTTCATCGGCGTCCTCATCGACATCCTCGCCCAGGAACTGCCTGGCCAGCGGCGGCCGCGCCCGGTTACGTTTGACATACATTTCAATCGCGATGGCCGCGGCAATGAGCGTGACCACGATCAGAAGAATGGTCTGCCACAGGGCCATTGATGTCTCAGTCCGGGGCTCTGGTCGTGAGCGCAAGCGCGTGCAACTCACCGTTCGACCCGTCCATCTTGCCCTTCAATGCCGCATAGACCGCGCGTTGTTGCTGCACACGGTTCATGTTGCGAAAGCTCTCGTCGATGACCATTGCCGAAAAATGGGCGCCGTCATCGCCTTCAACCTTGATCTGGGCCTGGGGAAAGCTGGCTCTGATCAGGTTCTCAATTTCCCGGGCGTCGATTGGCATGCAGATGTCTCCCTCTATTCTGGCCAAGATGTAGTGCGCCGGTCGCGTGCGCGCAAGTGGACAGGGCTTGAGCCTCACGCGGCGTGATGTCCCATGGATGGCTCATGAGCAAGCGAACTCAGGACTGTTCAGTGGGGCAACTGGACCGCAGCGGGCGTTGATGGCGCGGCTTTGGGGGCGGGCGTGTCCGCCGGAGGCCGTGGTCGGGTTGGCCGACATCTACGCGGAACACGCGGATTTCGTCGCCCGTAACGAGCGGTTGAGCCCGCGGTTTTTCGCCTGGTTGCCGGCGGCGATGAAGGCCCATG
This sequence comes from Marinosulfonomonas sp., assembly GCA_026989405.1. Classification (GTDB taxonomy): domain Bacteria; phylum Pseudomonadota; class Alphaproteobacteria; order Rhodobacterales; family Rhodobacteraceae; genus JAJRUE01. The sequence goes on from JALSJL010000276.1 coordinate 1,789, forward strand.
CCGCGCGTTTGGCGGCTGGTGGCTAATCGGGTGGTCGGGCCTGAGCGGCGGGTGCGCGCGGTTCAGCGGAAAGCGGCGGCAAAGCTCTCGCGGTAGATGGCCGACAGTTCCGCCAGCGGCGCCGAGGCCCCGCCAAGGCTCACCGTGTCCCCGCCAAACTTGCCAACGGTTTCCACATGCACACCGGCCTTGCCGGCTTCGACCATCAGCGCTTCGGCCTGGTCGAAATTGCAGGCAATCAGGTAACGCCCCTGATCCTCGCCAAACAGGGTGCCGGTCTCGGCGCTGTCAAGCGTGACGCCGACGCCGGCGGCTTCGGCCATTTCGAACGCGGCCAGGGCAAGGCCGCCGTCCGACAGATCGGCGCAAGCCTTGATGTTGTCGCGGTTGGCGCGGATAAACTCGCCGTGGCGGCGCTCGGCGGCCAGATCGACCGCCGGCGCGTCGCCCTCTTCGCGCCCGAACATCTCGGCCAACAGCGCCGATTGCCCCAGGTGCCTGCGGGTCTCGCCCACCACCAGCGCCACGTGGCCCTCGCGCGCTTCGCCCGCGATCAGGTCATCGGCGTGCTCGATCAGCCCGACCGCCCCGATGGTGGGGGTGGGCAAAATACCGGTGCCGTCGGTCTCGTTATACAGGCTGACGTTGCCCGACACGATCG
>JALSJL010000277.1 GCA_026989405.1 Marinosulfonomonas sp.
GCAGCTTCTGGCCGACGAAGGGGTGTTCGACCGGGGGCTGAAATTCCGCTCGATGGTGCTCCCGGACATCTTCATCGACCAGGCCAACATGGACGACATGTATCGCGTGGCCGGCCTGTCGGCGGCGGATATCGTGGCAAAGGCGCTCGAAACCCTTGATGTCGTCGAGATCAAGGGGAAGCGGGCCTAGGGTCAGGACCCATTCATCCTGCATCACTGGCGCTGATCTGGCGAAATAACAGCGGTTTGGCGCGCGCCGGGAATGGTGGCCCCATTTGCAAGCGCGCCGAGACGCTGAGATGAATCCAGATCAGCGTCCTTCGGATTTGACGGATTTTCCCGCTGACTGCGTTGCAGGGCTTTGAAAATCAACAAGATTTACCTGCGCCCCGCGCCTGGTCACCGAAAAAATCTGTCAAACCAGTGGCGCAGGATGAGTGGATCCTGACCCTAGGCCGGTGGCCGCACCGGTTCATTTGGAAATGCGAGACCCTGTGCGGCAGGCTATTTGTTGCGTGAACGGGTTTTCCCTGTCACGAATTCAAGCGCGGGCATATTGATACCGCCAGCCAAAGGGAGACCCCAATGTTCAGAATCGCCGCCTTTTTAGTTACATTCCTGCTTGCGACCACCGGCCATGCCGCCGAGCGATGGATGTCGATCCCGCCACCGCCCGCGATGCCCGAAGCTGAAAAAAGCGGCCTGGCGCCGGTCAACGGCATCAACATGTATTATGCAGTCTATGGCGATGCACCGGGAACGCCGATCTTGCTGATCCATGGCGGTCTGGCGCATGGCGACGTCTGGTCGTCGGAAGTTGCAGACCTGATGCGCGATCACACGGTCATCGTTGCCGACACGCGTGGCCATGGCCGCAGCAATAATGACGGCAGCCAATACACCTACGATCTGCTTGCCTCGGATTATCTGGCGCTGCTGGATTTTCTCAAGGTCGATGCGGTTGATCTGGTCGGCTGGTCGGACGGCGCCAACATTGGCTACATCATTGCAGCCAACCAGCCGCAGCGCCTGGAACACCTGTTTGCACATGCGGGCAACGTGACAGCTGCGGGCGTAAATCCGGCCGTGGAAACCAATGAGCTGTTTGGCAGCTATATCGGCATGATGGCCGGCGACTATGCCCGCCTGTCGCCAACGCCGGACGGTTTTGATGATTTCGTTGGCGCGATCTCGCAGATGTGGGGCACGGAAACGTTGCTGAGTGAAGACGCGCTGAGGTCCATTTCGGTTCCGACGCTGGTGGTGCAGAGCGAGCATGACGAAGCAATTTTGCCGGAGCATTCCGACTATATTGCCAATGTCGTTCCGGGGGCCGGGTTGCTGGTTCTCGACCGGGTCAGCCATTTCGCCCTGTTTCAGGCGCCGGACGACTATACCGCCGCAATCCGGGAGTTTATTGCCCGTTAACCCTTCATCCCGATGTGGTTTTCGCCGCGGGCGCGGGCCAGGTCCACCTGTTTCTGCCGCTCGCGAAACCGCGCCTTCTGCTCGTCGCTGGTCTGGCCGATGCACAAATGGCAACTCACCCCGGCCTCGTATTCCGGGCGCGCGCGGTCGGCCGGCAGGATCGGCTGGCGGCAGGCGTGGCACAGCTCATGCGGGCCCTCGCGCAACCCGTGCCCGACCGACACCCGCCCGTCGAAGACGAAACACTCGCCTTCCCACAGGCTTTCGCTTTCCGGCACCTCTTCCAGGTATTTCAGAATGCCGCCCTTCAGGTGGTACACTTCCGATTCTCCCAGGCCCAGCAGGTAGTTCGTCGATTTCTCGCAGCGGATACCCCCGGTACAGAACATCGCGATCCGCTTGTTGTGAAACCGGGCGCGGTTTTCTTCCCACCATGCCGGAAACTCGCGAAACGACCTGGTCTCGGGGTTCACCGCGCCCTCGAAGGTGCCGATCGCCACTTCGTAGTCGTTGCGCGTGTCGATCACCACGACATCGGGGGCGGAAATCAGTTCGTTCCACTCGGCCGGCTCGACATAATTTCCCACAGCCGCCCGCGGGTCCACATCGGGCTGTCCCAGCGTCACGATTTCCCGCTTGAGGCGCACCTTCATCCGGTTGAACGGCATGTCGCGCGCCGGCGACTCTTTCCACTCCAGCCCGGCACAGCCCGGCAGGCCGCGGATATGCGCCAAAACAGTGTCTATTGCTGCCCTTTTCCCCGCAATCGTCCCATTGATCCCCTCGCGCGCCAGCAACAATGTGCCGCGCACCCCCTGGCGCAGGCAAAGCGCCAGCAAGGGCTCGCGCAGCGCGGCCGGGTCCTCGAACCGGGTGAAATGATAAAGCGCGGCAACGGTGAACATATGCGCGGCTTAGTGCAAAGGGGCATGGATTCGCAAGGGGCGAAGGTTGACGCGCCGCACCCCTCTGCTTACCCAAGACATACCGAAAAGGAGACAGTCGATGCGCCCCGCCA
>JALSJL010000278.1 GCA_026989405.1 Marinosulfonomonas sp.
CCCATCGTGGTGCTCTCGTCCAGCGGGTTGCCCAGTTTCTGTTGGTTGGTCAGTGCCACGGCCTTTTCGACAAAACTGTCAAACAGGCTTTCCACCACGTAAATCCGTTCGATCCCGCAACAGCACTGGCCCGAGTTGAACAGCGCGCCATCCATCAGCGTTTCCACCGCTGCGTCAAGGTCGGCGTCTTCCATGACATAGCCAGGGTCCTTGCCGCCCAGTTCCAGCCCCATCGGCGTGAAGGTGCCCGCTGCGGCGGTTTCCATGGCGCGTCCGCCACCGACCGAGCCGGTGAAATTCAGGTAGTCGAACGCGCCGGCGGCGATCAGGGCCGAGGTTGTTTCGTGATCCAGAAAGACGTTCTGGAAGATATCCGCAGGGATGCCTGCTTGATGAAAGGCACGCGCCATGCGTTCACCCACCAAGAGCGTTTGCGTGGCATGTTTCAGCAGCACCGTGTTGCCGGCGATCAGGGCAGGGGCCACGGTGTTGATCGCGGTCATGTAGGGGTAGTTCCACGGGGCCACCACGAAAACGACGCCGTGCGGCACGCGCTTGATATAGCGCGTGTATTCATCATCATCGCTGATCAAGAGATCGGCCAGCGCCTCGGGGGCGATATCGGCCATGTAGCTGGCCCGTTCGTCAAACCCGCGAAACTCGCCGCCATAACGCACGGGGCGGCCCATTTGCCAGGCCAGTTCGGGCACGATCTCATCGTTCATCGCGCCAACCGCCTCTACCCCCTTGCGCACCAGCGCGATGCGTTCTTCCAGCGGCCGCGCGGCCCAATCCGTCTGAGCTTCGCGTGCCCGTGTGACGGCCTCTTTCGCTGCTTCAAGCGACAGCACAGGGCGTTCGGCATATACCGATCCATCGACAGGTGAGATACATTTCAGCGTTTTCACCGGGTTTCCTTTTCGTAAGAGGCAACCTCGATCAGGTTGCCGTCGAGGTCATTGAAATAGATGGACGTGATCGGGCCAAGGGCGCCGGTTTTCTCAACCGGGCCTTCGATGATTTCCACGCCTTCGTCAAGCAGATGTTGCACCACCCGGTCGGGGCCCCAGCGCGTGATCAGGCACAGATCGCCCGAGCCGATGCAGGCATGGTTGCGTGTTTCCTGTCCCAGGGTCTGCAGGTTGATCTTCTGGTCGCCGAAGTGCAGGGCGGTCCGGCCCCCTGCAAAGGTCTCGGCGCGCATCCCGAGAACGCGTTCGAAAAACTCGGACGCCGCGCCGATATCTCGCACACTCAGCACGATATGGTCGATGCTGTCGATCAAGGCTCAGGCCCTTTCGAAACCGCGTGCGATTTCCCAGTCGGTCACCACCGCGTCAAAGGCTTCCTGTTCCCATTGAGCCATGCGGACATAGTGGTCCACCACGTCATCCCCGAAGGCGGCGCGCAGCATTTGCGATGCACGCAGCGCATCGGTTGCCTCGCGCAATGTCGTCGGGATGTGATCGTCGCCGGTGCCATCATAGGCGTCACCCGAAAGCGGCTTGCCCGGGTCCAGCTTTTCTTCGATCCCGGCCATGCCTGCGGCCAGCATCGCCGCAATCGCCAGGTAGGGGTTCACATCTGCGCCGGGCACCCGGCACTCGATCCGCACGGCCGGGGATGTGTCGCCACACAGCCGGAAGGCGGCCGTGCGGTTGTCGACCGACCAGACCTTGCGGGTGGGGGCAAAGCTGCCCTTCTGAAACCGCTTGTAGCTGTTCACATAGGGCGCCATGAACACCGTGAAGTCGGAGGCGTATTTCAACAGGCCCCCAAGGTAGTGCCGCGCGATATCCGACATGCCAAGCTCGGCGTCCTTGTCGTAAAACGCGGGCTTGCCATCCGTTGTTGCCAGCGACTGGTGCACATGGCTGGCCGAGCCGACCTTGTCGTGGCGCCACTTGGGCAGGAAGCTGACCGAATGCCCCTGCTGCCAGCCCACTTCCTTGGCGGCGTGTTTGGCGATCACGTGGTTTTCCGCCGTTTCCATCGCCCCGCCATAGCGTATGTTCAGTTCTTCCTGCCCGGTCTCCGCCTCACCTTTCGAGCCCTCCACCGGCACGCCAGACGCGCACAGCGTATTGCGCAACCTGCGCATGATGCCTTCTTCCTTGGTGGTCTGCAGGATGTGGTAATCTTCGTTGTAGGCGCTGATCGGGGTCAGGTCGCGGTAACCCTCGCGGGCCATGTCCTCAAAGCTTTTTTCGAAGATGAAGAATTCCAGTTCGGTCGCCGCCACCGGTGCAAATCCCATGTCGGCCAGCCGCGCCACCTGCCGTTTCAGCATCGCCCGCGGGGAATGGGCAATCTCTTCATGCCCATGGTGGTCCATCACGTCGCACAGCACCAGGGCGGTTCCGTCCAGCCATGCGGCCCGGCGCAGGGTGGACAGGTCGGGCTTCATCACATAGTCGCCATAACCCGCCTGCCAACTGGTCGAGGCATAGCCTTCGACGGTGAACATCTCGAGGTCGGTGGCCAGAAGGTAGTTGCAGCAATGGGTTTCTTCCCAGGCGCTGTCGATGAAATACTGCGCGACAAGGCGCTTGCCCATGAGCCGCCCCTGCATGTCGACGATGCAGGCCAGAACAGTGTCGATCTCGCCGCTATTCACGGCCTTCTTCAGCGCATCGAGTGTCAGGTTGCCGGGCATGGTGTCTCCTTGTCATCGTGTGGCGGGGGCACGAAGGCGCCCCCGCCGTTGAGCTTGATCAGTAACGGTAGGGCGGTCCAGCCTTTTCCATCACCGCGTTGTATTCCTTGATCTTGGCGACAACCTTGGCCTTGGTCTCGGATTCCGCGGCAATTTCGTCCCAGAATTCCTTGGCGGCGGCCTCGACGGTGGCCCATTCTTCGTCGGGAATGGTGGTCAGCTTCATTTTCGGACCATTCACACGCAGCGCCGCTTCACCGCCCCAATACCACCACTGACGATAGTAGTGAGAGCTGTCGGTCACCATTTTCAGAAGCTCCTGAAGATGCGGCGGCAGTTCGTTCCAGCGGTCCATGTTGGCAAAGAAGTGGCCGATCCAGGCACCCGAAATATTGTTGGTCAGGAAATAGTCTGTGACGTCCGCCCAGCCAACGGTGTAGTCCTCGGTGATGCCCGACCATGCGATGCCGTCAAGCTCACCGGTCTGCAGGGCAACTTCGACATCCTCCCATGGCAGCGTTACGGGAACGACGCCAAACCGCGACAGGAACCGCCCGGCGGTCGGGAAAGTGAATACCCGTTTGCCTTCCAGGTCCTTCAGGCTGTTGATCGGCTCCTTGGTTGCGAAATGGCACGGGTCCCACGACCCGGCCGAGATGTGCTGCACACCGACCTTGGCGTATTCTTCCTTCCATATCTCGTCGAGCCCATACTGATTGAACAGCACCGGCACATCGAGCGAGTAACGCAGCGCGAAGGGGAAGTAGCCACCAAACACTGTGACTTCCGTGGGTGAGGCCATCGAGTCGTCGTCCGACTGCACCGCATCGATCGTGCCCTTCTGCATGGCGCGAAACAGCTCGCCGGTCGGCACAAGCTGGTCAGCGAAGAACAGCTCGATCTCCATCTCGTCGCCGGCGATCTTGTTGAAACTGTCGATCGCCGGTTTGATGACGTGCTCGGCCAGAGCCGGGCCCGCATAGGTTTGCATCCGCCACTTGATCTTGGATTGTGCGAGCGCCGGCGTGGCGAGCGCCGCCGGTCCGGCCATCGCGGCCGTTGTGAGAAACTTGCGTCTGGTAGTCATTGCTCTCTCCTTGTTGGTTTGCCGTTGTTGTTGCTCCGACCTCTTTTCACGCCCCCTTGCCGGGGGTCTCTTCATTTTCCATAGACATAGTTGGGTAACCAAAGCGCGATCTCGGGGAAGATCATGATCGTGGTCAGCGCGACAACCATCACCAGAACGAACGGGATGATCGAAACGTAGATGTCTCGCAGGGTGATTTCCGGCGGGGCCATCGCCCGCATCAGGAAAAGGTTGTAGCCAAATGGCGGTGTCATGTAGGCGATCTGCGTCGTGATCGTGTAAAGCACGCCATACCAGATCAGATCGAAGCCCAGGTGATCCACCAGCGGGATATACAGCGGCGCGACGATCACAAGCATCGCGGTGTCATCCAGAAATGTGCCCATCACCAGAAACGAAAGCTGCATCAGGATCAGGATCATCCAGGGGTTCAACTGCAGTTTTTCGGTGAACAGGCTGTCGATGGCATTGACGGCCCCGAGTCCGTCAAACACTGCACCAAAGCCCATGGCGGCCACGATGATCCACATGAACATGCAGGAAATCGCCAGCGTGTTGCGCACAGAATTCTCGAATACCTCGCGCGTCATCCGGCCCTTGAGAACGGCCGCTGTAAACGCTGTCATTGCACCTATGGCCGAGCTTTCGGTCAGCGACGTCCAGCCGCGCACGAAGGGATACATCATGGCAAAGAAAATGATCAGCGGCAGGAGGCCGGCGCGCAGCAACACGAGTTTTTCGCGCAAGGTTATGTCGTCGCGCTCTTCTTCCGTCAGCGCCGGCCCAAGTGCCGGGTTCAGCTTGCAGCGGATATAGATGTAGATGATGAACATCGCCGCCATCATCAGCCCCGGGAATACCCCGGCAAGCCAAAGCTGACCCACGGGCTGACGGGCGATCATCGCATAGAGCACCAATACGACCGATGGTGGCACCAGGATGCCAAGCGACGATCCCGCCTGGATCACCCCCGTCACCATGATCTTGTCGTAGTTGCGTTTCAGCAGTTCCGGCAGAGCGATCGTGGCGCCGATGGCCATGCCGGCAACCGACAGCCCGTTCATCGCGCTGATCAGGACCATCAGGCCAATGGTGCCAATTGCCAACCCGCCCGAAACCGGCCCCATCCAGACATGGAACATCTTGTAAAGGTCATCGGCGATCTTTGACTCCGACAGGATGTAGCCCATGAAGATGAACATCGGCAGGGTCAGAAGCGGATACCATTTCATCAGCTTCATGACTGCCGAGAACGGAATGTCCGACCCGCCCACACCCCAGAGCGCCAGGGCGGCCAGTGCCGCCACGCCACCAATGGCGCCAAACACGCGCTGGCCGGTCAGCAGCATGAGCATCATGGTCGAGAACATGAAGACCGCGATCATCTCTTGCGACATCAGCTGGTCTCCTGCGTTCGGCTGGCCGGTTCACCGGTGCGCAGGTCGATCCCGCGCAGGGTGGCGATATCCTTGATGAATTCGGAAATCGCCTGCAACAGCATCAGGAAAATGCCAATCGTTGCCAAGGCCTTGACTGGCCACAGGTAGGGCCGCCATGCGGTTGGCGAACGCTCGATAAAGCCCATCTGTTCTTTCGCCGCGTCCGGCCCGCCGGTCACAAAGGCCTTCAGCAATTCCCAGAAAAACGTGAAAGGCGCGTCGCTGAAATGTCCGAGAGAATAGGATGCGGAACCGACCGCTCCGTAAAACAGCACCCCCAGGTAAAAGATCAGGAACCAGATGGTGATCGCATCGACCCAGGCCTTTTTCCTTGTCGACCAGTTGCCGTAAAACAGGTCCATGCGCACATTCGCGCCAAGCTGGATCGAATAGGGGCCACCCAGCATGTAATAGGCAACCAGCGAAAACTGCGCGATTTCCAGGGTCCATTTGGATGGCAGGAAAAACGTCTTTGATATCGACGACCAGAGAAGCACGCCGATCATGACGAATATGCCATACATGATGATGCGGCCCAGCCGGTAGTTCATTGCATCAACAACGCGCACATATCCACGCAGAAATCCGTTCATGGCCGGGCCTCTTGGCGGGCTGGTATGTCCAGCGTTTCAAGGGTTTCACCAATAAGCGACGACAGGCGTTCGGCGGCCTGTTTCTGACTGGTCGGATCGGCGATCAGGTCATTTCTGATTTCCAGCATCACGTTTGGCAGATCTCGCGAAAGGGCGTGCTCTTTCAGGGTGTGCGTGACACCATCCGCTGGTCCGTAGGGTGTATTTCGACGGGCTTTCATCCGACAGTGTTCCGGTGCCAGGCGCAACATTTCATCGGCCATGCGACTGTCTTCGTCATGCAGAATGCCCAATTCGACATCTCGTGGCTTGCCCATATATACCGGCGTGAAACTGTGCACGGTGATCAGCACCCGGGGGCCGGTGCCGCTGTCGAGGATATTGTTCAGAAGCTCCCTGAACGGGTCATAATACGACGCAACGCGGCGGGCACGGTCCCTTGCCGACAGGGTCGAGTTGCCCGGAATATCGAACAGTTCACTTCGCGCCGGCATGGCGTCGGGTGCATCGGGCGGGCGATTGCAGTCGTAAACAAGGCGTGACACATTGCTGGCAACCAAGGGGGCATCGAGCAGGCGCGACATTTCCGACGCCACGTCAAAAGCGCCCGGATCCCAGGCCACGTGACTTTCGCGCGCGACGGCGTCCAACCCGAGGCCATCAAATTCGTCGGGGATGTGGTTCGATGCGTGCTCGCATACCAGCAACACGGGCGATGTGCCTTGCGGGTTGTGAAGACTGACCACATCCGTCGGGTCGGTCTGTGCGTGATGCGCATGTGCGGACATGATTGGAAGCCTCCCCTCGTATGAAGAGAATTCTTCAAAGGCGCGTGGCCTGTCAACAAGTATCTGTAAATATTTCTTCACCAAACGTGTTCCTGTTGGTATCACGACAAGAGGGAGGGCGCGTCTTGTTTGAAGCCACCGATACGATTGCCGAGCGATTGCAGAAAAGCTACGAGCGCCTGACCCGGGCGGAACGCCAGCTGGCCGCGTCGATCCTTGAAAACTATCCGGTCTCGGGGTTGGGCACGATCACGATCGTCGCGCGCAATGCCGATGTCTCGACGCCGACCGTCGCGCGGATGGTTCAGAAACTGGGTTTCAACGGCTTTCCAGACTTTCAGGAGGCGCTGCGCCAGGAATTGCGCGACAAGGTTTCCGACCCCATTGCCAAGCATGCGACCTGGGCCGAAGCTGCGCCGGATGAGCACATCCTCAACCGCTTCACCGACGCGGTTATCGGCAATATCCGCCAGTCGCTTGGCCAGATCGACATCGCGACTTTCGATCAGAGCTGCGCTCTGTTGGCCGATCTTGACCACGCGGTCTATGTCGCCGGCGGGCGTATCACACGGTCACTGGCCGAGTATTTCTTTCTGCACATGCAGGTGGCGCGGCCTGATGTGACCCATATCCAGTCCATCTCGAATGCCTGGCCCCACTACCTGCTGGATATCCGGAAAGACGATGTTCTCGTTGTCTTCGATGTTCGCCGATACGAAAACAGCACGCTGAAACTGGCCGAGATGGCGGCCGAACGCGGGGCGCGGATCATTCTGTTTACCGACCAGTGGGGATCGCCCATCAGCAAGTTGGCCGACAAGTATTTCAGCTGCCGTATCGTTGTGCCATCGGCGTGGGATTCAAATGTGGCGGTCATGTTGCTGCTTGAAACGGTGATTGCCGAAGTCCAGGAACGCAACTGGCCGGTGACAAAAGAGCGGATGCAGGGGCTGGAAGAAATGTTCGACCGCACAAGGTTCTTTCGAAAGTTCACCTGAACTCAGAAATCCACTTCGACGCCGGGCAGGCGCAGTTCCTTGACCAGCTCGCGAAGTTCCTGGCGCGCCGCGACGTTGGAGATGTTCATCTGTCCCTTCACCCCGATGTCGCGCAGATCCAGAAGCGTCAGTCCGCGCGGGAACAGTTCGCGGAAGATCACCCGTTCACCAAATCCCGGGGCGACACGAAAACCGATCCGTTTGGCAAGGTCGTCGAGCGCATCGCCAATCTTTTTCTTGTTATGCATGTTCTGCGCGCCCATACGGTTGCGAACGACAACCCAGTCCACCGGGTCCAGACCGGCCTGCGCGCGAAGCTGGCGCGCGTTCCAGACCATTTCCGAATAGACTGACGGGCCGATGATCTTGTTGCTGTCCGGGTCAACGTGGGCCAGCAGGTCGAAGTCAATGAAACTGTCGTTCATTGGCGTGATCAGTGTATCGGCCAGCGAATGCGCAACCTGGCTCAGTCGGGTATGAGAGCCGGGACAGTCGATCAGGATGAAGTCACAGTTTTCTTCCATGTTGGCGACAGCGACGGACAGGCGGCGATCATAGACATTTTCGCCGGCCGGGAGCGTCGCCCGGTCAATTTCCGGCAGCTCCTGAAAATCCGGTATTGGCAGGTCAACGCCGTGGCGTGTGCAATACGTTTTTCGGTTTTCCATGTAGCGCGCAAAGGTGCGTTGGCGCAGGTCCAGGTCAAGAGCCCCGACCTTGTGCCCCATTCGGGCCAGCGCGGTCGCGACATGCATCGAAACGGTCGATTTTCCCGCACCGCCCTTTTCGTTCCCGACGACAATTATATGCGCCATGGTCTGTTCCCTCGTCACGCTACGCTGTTCTTCGCGAATTTCTGTGCGCCACTATATGTTGCGCGGCGTGCGATTGAAAGCGCAGACTATGGGTTTTGGCCGGCAAATTCGCGTTGTGTTGCCTGTCCGATGTCGCCAGGATATTTTCGTGCAACAAGGCCGCGCGTCCCGGACCGGCAGGGTTGTTGTTCAGGCCGCAACTGCCTGGCCGAAACCGACGATTGCCGCGCCAAGAAGCGCCAGCAGCCAGAATGCAGCACTTCTCAGGCCCTTGCTCTGCCGGTGCGCCGCCACGGCGGCGATTGCCGCCTGAATCGCATAGTAGGCGGCAAAGGCGCGCGAGGCGTAGGCAATGATCTCGAACACGTTGGCTGTCCAGGTCAGCACCAGCCCGATGGCCACCAGCAGCGCATAGGCCTGCCGCGAGCTCAGCCGGTTGCCTGAAAGTTCGGCGATCAGCCCGCCCGAACCGCTGGTGTCGGCCACCGCGGCGCTGAATTGCGCGGCCAGGGCGGCGGCCACCAGCAAAACCGGCAGGATCGGCGCAACGACCTTCATCATGTCAACGATGGCGGTTTCCGTCAGTTCAAGCTCACCTTGCTGGAAAACGTAGGCCAGCAGCAGGATGTAGGTCATGTAGATTGCGGTCGAAATCCACTGTGCCCAATGCATCGAGCGTATCCGGGTTGCGGCGTCGTAGGTCTCGGACAGGTAGCGCGACGTCTCGAAGCCTTGCACCGTGACAATCAGGCCGAAAGCCAGGGTGACGGAAGCCCAGCCCGTGGTTTGCGGCGGCAGGAAAATCAGTTGCCCGGTTTCGAGCTTGCCAAAGAAATACACTGCCATGCCAACCAGAAGCCCGGCAATGATCGACAGTTTCATGGTGACGGAAAAATATTCCATGCTTTCCAGCGTCCTGAAGCCGCGCGTCCAGCCGACATAGAGGATGATCGCAAAAACGGCCGTTGTCAGAAGCTTGGCATTGGTCGGGTCGTTGACGGGTGTCAGGCTCAGTCCGAAAGCGCCAAACAGGTTCAGGTAGTAGGCGACCGAGATCATGTAGGCGAACCCGAGCATTGCCGAGGCCAGCGTTTCAAGCCGTTCTTCGGGGGCCGATCGTTTCGTCGGGGCGTCCCCGATGGTTGCGATGTTGAACCGGACGGCAGCACCAAAAAAATAGGCGACGATGCAAAGTGCCGCCATCGCCAGCGGCGCATATTTCCCATAGGATTCGTCGAGGATCGGGCCGAGCACCAGAAAGCCGCTGCCGATGATCGACGCCAGCGGCGTGATCATTGCGCGCCAGCTTGGCAATTTCTGCAACCTGGGCGACCAGAGCAGGATGGCGGTCAGCACGACACTGGCGAGAATGGCAGCGTTGAGCATCAGCAGATTTCCTTTCCAAACCGTGGCCCCATGTGGACCGTTTGCCGACGGATTGTCGAGGCTCAAGAAGTGTGCGCAATGCGCGGTCGCGCTTGCAAGCATGCTCGTTTTCATCACCCGTCGTGCAGTCTTTTTTGGCTATGGTGTCAGCGCCGGCCCGACAACAACCGGGTTTCCAAGGCAAGCTCGGTGATCGGGGAAATACAGATGTCTTCGGCAGTCGCATCCCCTGAAGGCGGAAGCTGTCGCAAATGGTGCCATGAACCCTCGCAGCCGATGCGATTTTTCTCAAGTCGCCCACCAGCCCTGTTGCAAACTGAAAACGCCGCCCCGAAGGTCGGAGCGGCGTTGGCCTTGTCGAAAGGGGGGGGCTGACTAGAACCCCAGCCCTTCGTATTTCTTCTTGAACTTGGACACGCGCCCGCCGGTGTCCATCAGCCGGGTGCCGCCGCCGGTCCAGGCGGGGTGCACCGTCGGGTCCACATCCAGCGACATGGTGTCGCCTTCCTTGCCCCAGGTCGATTTCATCTGGACGATGTCGCCGTTGGTCATCTTGACGTTGATGATGTGATAGTCGGGATGGATGTCTTTTTTCATCACGCCGCTCCTTATTTCTTGTCGCTTTTCAGCGGCTTGTAGTGGGTGTCTTCCGCGATCCGCGCCGACTTGCCGCGACGGGTGCGCAGGTAATACAGCTTGGCGCGGCGAACCCGGCCGCGGCGCACCACGGTGATGCTGTCGATATTGGTCGAGTGCAGCGGAAAGACGCGCTCCACGCCCTCGCCAAAGGAAATCTTGCGAACGGTGAACGAGCCGGCGATGCCCGAGCCGTTCTTGCGCGCAATGCAGACGCCTTCGTAGTTCTGCACCCGCGAGCGGCTGCCCTCGGTCACCTTGTAGCCGACGCGCACGGTGTCGCCGGCCTTGAAATCGGGAATGTCCTTGCCAAGTGCGTTGACTTGCTCGGCTTCCAGTTCTGCGATCAGGTCCATCTGATCAACTCCTACATTTGCTCAGGGTTTGCCCCCGAAGATTTCTCGCGTCCTCATTGCTCTGCGTCTTCTTCCGGGTCCCTACCGTGTTTTTCACAATAAGCCCGCCAGAGGTCAGGTCGTCGTTCCTTGGTCAGCCTTTCGGCCATCTCCCGCCGCCAGTCGTTGATGGCTGCATGATGGCCCGACAGAAGAACATCGGGTATCTCGCGGCCCTCCCAAACGGCGGGTTTGGTATACTGGGGGTGCTCAAGCAAAAAATCCGAGAAAGATTCTTCCTCGGTCGAAGCCTGATTCCCAAGCACGCGGGGTATAAGCCGAACGGTTGCATCAATCAAGGCCTGTGCCGCGATTTCGCCGCCGGTGAGGATGAAATCGCCAAGGCTGACCTCTTCGATGCCGTGGGCTTCGATCACGCGCTCGTCGACACCCTCGAAACGGCCGCACAAAAGCGTCACGCCGTCGGCCTGCGCCAGCCGCTCGGCCTTGCGCTGGTCGAAGGGTTTTCCCCTTGGCGACAAATAGATGACGGGCCAGTCGGCGTCGGGCTTCACGCCCCGGGCCGCCTGGTCCAGCGCGCGCGCCACCACGTCCGCGCGCAGCACCATCCCCGCACCCCCGCCCGCCGGCGTGTCATCGACGTTGCGGTGCCTGCCCTCGCCAAACGGGCGCAGGTCGATGGTTTCCAGTTGCCACAGCCCGTCTTTCAGCGCCTTGCCGGTCAGGCTTTCGCCCAGCACGCCGGGGAAGGCATCGGGCAGCAGCGTGATGACTTTCGCCGTCCAGGCGCCGGCAACCGAGCGCTCGGCCATCAGGTCGCGCGGTTTCACGGTCGCGGCGATCGACTTGCGACCGTGGGACTTGGCGGGTGGTTGTTTGCTCATGGCCACGGCAATAGCGAAAAGGCGAGGCGCTGCAAAGGGCGCGGCTCAGCCATCGCCGACAACAAGCGTGGCGCGCTCGGGGGTGCGGATGGCCTGAATGACGCCATCGCTGATCTGGTCATGGTCGAGCCAGCTGCCGTCGGCGTTGCGCCAGAGGATGACAACCTGCCGGCGGGCGCGCGCAGGGGGCGGGCCGTCGCGGGTCGCCAGCACGGCCGGGTCGCGCGCAGAGGACGGGTGGACCCGGACGGAGCGCCCGCCGGGACGCAGAAGCGCTTCGAGGCGGGGGACCAGCCACAAGCCGTCCTTGTGCAGCCAGGACAGGGCCAGGTCGAACGGGCCGGCGGGCAGGGGCGCGGTATGGTCCGCCCAGTTCAGGAGGAAGGGTTCGGCCCCGATCCGGCCGGCCAGTCGGTCGGGGTGGCGGGCGGCCAGCACCACGCGGCTTGCGCGCTCTGCGATCCAGGCGGAGGCACCGGCAAGCATCCCGGTTCCGCCGACGATCAGGACGTGGCCAAGGTCGCGTTCCATGTCAGAACAAGCCTTCGGGCGGGTCAATGATGATGCGCCCGCTGGCCAGATCGACAGTGGGCACGATGGTGCGGGTGAACGGCACCAGCACCGTGGCCGACTGCGCCGGCATCTGCACTTCCAGCAGGTCGCCGGCGCCGTGGTTTTGCACCGCTTTCACGGTCCCCAGGTCCGCGCCGCCGGTATCGAGCACCGAAAGCCCGATCAGATCGGAATGATAATACTCATCATCCGGCAGCCCCGGCAGCTTGTCGCGGTCGGCCAAGAGCTGCGTGCCGCGCAGTGCTTCGGCCTGTTCCCTGGTCTGGACGCCGGAAAGCCGCGCCGCAAAGCCGTTCTTGATCGGCCGCAGCAGGGTGACATCAACTCCTTTCGGATTGGTTTCCGTGTAGAGCGGCGCGTAGTCCGCGATGGCTTGCGGGTCGGCGCAGAAGCTTTTCAGGCGCACTTCTCCGGCGGTTCCGAAGGCGCCGGCGATGGCGCCGACAACGATGCGTTTCGACATGGGCACCCCCTAGCGGACAAGGCAGTCAAGGCCGGCGCTGCGCCTTTCCCAGCCGGCGGTTTCAAGCTCTGGCGTTTCGTGTTCCCGCTCGGGCCAGCCGAGGCAGAGATAGGCGACGAGGCGCCAGGTTTCCGGCACTTCAAGATCGGTCGCCAGGCGCTTTGGGTCAAGGATCGAAACCCAGCCCAGACCAAGCCCGGCGGCGCGACTGACCAGCCAGAACTGGGTGATCGCGGCCACGACAGAGTAGCGGCGCATTTCCGGCATGGTGGCGGCGCCAAGGCCTGCGCCCTTGGCTGTTGCCTCGTCGCAGAACACCGCCAGTTGCACCGGGGCGTCGCGCATTCCAGAGAGTTTCAGCCCGGCGTAAAGCCTTGCCTTTTCGCCGGAAAACCCGGAGAGCGCCTGGTCGTTGGCCTGCTGAAAATTGGCAAGCGCCGCAGCCCGGGCCGCGGCGCTTTCCGCGTGCACGATGCGCCATGGCTCGCTGAGCCCGACCGAGGGGGCCAGGTTGAACGAGGCAAGGCAGCGGTCAAGCAAGGCCCGCTCGACCGGATCGCGGCGGAAGCGGCGCACGTCGCGCCGCCAGCGCAGGAGCCGGTCGAGATCTGCCTGAAACTCTTGCGAAAATTCCGGGCCGGGCTGGGGCAAACCTATTCTGCGCTTTCTTCGGCGGCGGTTTCTTCGGCCGGGGCCTCGGCCGGCTCTTCAGCCGGTGCGGCAGCCGCTTCGGCGGCCTCGGCAGCCTTGGCGGCTTTTTCTTCCAGGCGCTCCTTGGTCTTGGCGTGTGGCTCACCTTTCTTGAGGTTGGCGCGTTCTTTTTTCTCAAGGATTCCAGCGGCTTCCAGGAAGCGCGAGACGCGGTCGGTGGGCTGGGCGCCGAGGTCGAGCCAGTGCTTGATGCGATCGATGTCCATCTTCACGCGCTCTTCGTTGTCTTTCGGCAGGAGCGGGTTGTAGGTGCCGAGTTTCTCGATGAACCGGCCATCGCGCGGCATGCGGCTGTCAGCCGCGACGATGCGATAAAACGGGCGTTTCTTGGAGCCGCCACGGGCGAGACGAATTTTCATAGCCATGAGTTTGTTTCTCCTATCTTCATGTGCTGCGAGAAGGGATAACCCCTTGTCATTCCTTGTGTTTCTTGTGGTGCCTGATAACTTCTTCGATGACGAAGCTCAGGAATTTGCGGGCGAATTCGGGGTCGAGATCGGCCTCGATCGCCATTTTTTCCAGCCGCGCGATCTGTTCGGCTTCACGCGCCGGGTCAGAGGGCGGCAGGTCGTGTTGGGCCTTGAGTTTCCCCACGGCCTGGGTCTGGCGAAAACGTTCCGCCAGGGTATAGACGAGGATCGCATCCAGCCGGTCGATGCTGTCGCGGTGCTCTTTCAACAGGGTTGCGGCGTCGGTCATCGGGCCCCCTTTTTCGGCGTATGAATTGCATATGATTTCCATATGAATCGCATATGAGTTTTTGCGGTCATTTCAGCGCCTCCGGTGCCGGGTGGCGATAGATCATTTCGGTGCCGTGGCTGACGTTTTCGAAAGTGCCTTCGAAACGCGCGCCGAGCCGTTCGGCCAGCGCGACCGAGCGCTCGTTGCCGGGCATGATATAGCTGGGCAACGCGCCGAAGCCGAGGTGGTCATAGGCGTATTGGCGCGCGGCAAACGCGGCTTCATGGATGATGCCGCGGCCCTCGGCGCCCTCGAAGGCGACCCAGCCCAGTTCCGCCTCGGGCCAGCCTTCGGGGTGCCACAGCCCGGTGATGCCATATATGGCGCCGGTCGCCTTGTCGGTGATGGTCCAGTAGCCGTAGCCGCGTAGCGCCCAGTGGCCGATATTGCTGGCAAACCAGCGCCAGGCGCCGTTGCGGTTTTCGGCGCCACCAAAACCCCAGGCACGTTTTTCGTCGGCGAAGAAACGCACATGCGGCTCAAAGTCCTGCGGCTCGGGGCCGCGCAGCGTCAGGCGCTCGGTGGTGATTGTCGGGATGTCGAGGGTCAGGGTCATGCAGAGCCCCCCGGATGCGGGTGGCGGTAGGCAAAACACCGCAAACCATTGGGCGTCACGGCAGTTTGGTCGTGATACGCACCCAAACGTTCGGCAAAAGCCAAGGATCGGGTGTTGTCGGGGGCGATATAGCTGATGGCCGTGGCCCAGCCGCAGTCGTTGAACAAGTGGTCGCGGACGGCAATAACCGCTTCGCTGGCGTAACCCTTGCCCTCGTCGTGTGCGCGCCAGATTGACCAGCCCAGTTCATTTTCCGGCCAGCCGGTTGGGTGCAACCCGCCGACATGGCCGATGGCCCGTCCGGTGTCTTTGCGAACCATTATGAAACTGCCGAAACCGTGCTGACCCCAGTGGTCAACCATTTCTTCGAATTCGGTTTCGGCTTTTTCTGTATCAGATGAACCGCCCGCGTATCTGGCGCGATCTGACCTGAAAAAACCAACAAAGCCTTCCAGGTCGCTGGCCATTGGACCGCGCAGAGTCAGGCGTTCGGTGGCAATTGTTGGGATGTTGAGGGTCAGAGTCATGCCGCGGCCTCGGGTTTTGGCCGGGGCAGGGCAAATACATCTCGAGTCACGCCGTCGGGGAACGTAACACGCCGGTCAATTGTTCCGCCAAGCCTTTGTGCCAGTTGACGGGCGGGCAGGTTCTCATCACGCATGTGGGTTTCCACCTGGGGCCATCCCAGAACGGCGTAACCAAATTCGATCACGGCGCGGCTGGCCTCGGTGGCGTAACCGTGGCGGCGCTGATCTGGCATCAACCACCAGGTCAGTTCGTGGCTGGGCCAGTCATCGGGGTGCACAAGTCCGGCGCCCCCAATAACCTGATCACCCTTCAGAGTAATCAGCCACATGCCAAAGCCCTTTTGCCAATGG
Organism: Marinosulfonomonas sp.; assembly: GCA_026989405.1. Lineage (GTDB taxonomy): Bacteria > Pseudomonadota > Alphaproteobacteria > Rhodobacterales > Rhodobacteraceae > JAJRUE01. The sequence continues at coordinate 15,561 of JALSJL010000278.1, forward strand.
TCAATGTCGCCTTGAAGTACAGCGTTGATTTCGCTCGCTGATTTCCCGCCGCGGTATTTTCCGACACGCGTTTCAGACACATCGTTGAATGCAGCATAAGCGCTCAGGTCACCAAGGGTCGGCGCCCGCAGGGTCAGGCGTTCGGTGGTGATGGTGGGGGCATCGACCGAGAGCGTGGTGTGCGTGGCCGGGGCGGGATGCCTCCGGCGGGAGTATTTGGGGCAAGATGAAGACATCAGACCTGTGCCTCCGGGGCGGGGTGGCGGTAGACGACATGATCGGCATAGGCGCAGGGTGCGGAGTCATCCCGCGCCGCTCCCAGCCGTTCGGCCAGCCGGATCGAGGCGGCGTTGTCGGCGTGGATGTAGCTGACGATGGGAGTGCCGGGAAAGGTCTTGCGCGCCCAGTCGCGCAGGGTTTCGGCGGCTTCGGCGGCGATGCCGCGGCCCTCGAACCCGTCGAACAGGAGCCAGCCGAGCTCCTTGTCGTCAAAATAGGGGTGGTGGTTCAGCCCCACCTGTCCGGCGAGGGTCGCATGTTCGCTGTCGGCGGCGATTTCGATCGCCAGCGCGCCATGG
>JALSJL010000279.1 GCA_026989405.1 Marinosulfonomonas sp.
CGGCGACCTCGCGCTGGTATTCATCGCTCATCGATGAGTAGGCCCCGATCACTAGGGAAAGGAATAAAAGATCGCGTCGAACGCGCTCAATGGTTGGCGCGGGTGCGCCGGTGGTGTGCTCAGTCATGGCAGGCTCCTGTCTTGAAGTTCGAGAGCCGCCACGCTTCCGCTGCTAATCGAAAGGGTGGCGGGGTACGCGGGTTAGCAGACCGGGACAGGACCGGCGAGCCTTGCGGCTCCCCACGCACCCCACCATAACACGGGCACAAAAAAACGCGCTCGGATGGCGCGTGGTGCGCCTGCCTTCGGGCTGCTAAACCCGGCCGCTGATGGCCAGCGACAGCAGGATTATGGGACACATCGATGGCGGGTGCAACCGTTGGCGCTCCAGCGATCAAGGCATGATCCGTTCCGCGATTGCGCAGCCCGCCGGTGGCGGTTATTATCCGGGTGGGGTTTTTGATGCGGTATGCAACCCGGCCAGCCGTTCCAGCGGCGGCCGGGTTTTTTCTTGCTCGTCTTTCCCTCATGATTGGTGCCACCCATTTGCCTGCCTTTCAATCCATTGGTCGATGTCTTCCTTGCGCCACCCTGTAACCCTCGGCCCAAGATGAAAGGGTTTCGGAAAGTCGGAGGCGGCGGCCCATCGGTACAGGGTTGAAACAGCGACGCCAAGATACTTGGCAGCAGCTTTCGGTCGAAGAATTGCGTCAGTCATTATCAGCCTCTTTGCTTCATCGCGTCACGGTATGCGTCGCGTCGAGAAAAAGGCTATTGGCGGGCTTGTTTTTGTATAGTTCCCAAGGGCGCAGGTATATGGCCTATATGGTGGAGGTATATGGCCCTTTATGGTTGCACCATATCGCTGTCAACGCTTCCCGGTAGGGGCGTCGTCAGCGCGGCAAACCATGGCGATAGCTTCAGCTTCGCGCCTGGATGCATGCCTGTTTTCCATCAGCCAGGATATTACAGAATCATTGGTCGGCGCGGTGGCCGGTTGATCCCTGTCGTAGGTGCTCCAGAACTGGCAAACCACCTCGGCAACCAAATCCAGGCGGCGGGTTGTATAGGCCCCCCATGGCCACGGACCAAGTGGCCCCATTTCACCACTGAACAGCGGCGGATAACCGCGAGATCGAAGCCAGGTATTAAGGTCTTTTACCCTTATGGTAGTGCGGCTCCAGTCTGGGGCTACACCACTGAATCTTTCGCTATCTTCAGCGACTTCCCCCCTTCCACGCGCCGATGCGTTATATCGAATGTTGGCTTCCAGATTCCCGCCAATGATGGCGTTCGTGATTGATGCAAACGCAGCTTGCACATCCTCTATCCCATCGGACTCTGTGCATCCGCTCGGCATTTCAAAATAGGCCGGCCGTTCGTCCTTATAGCACACATGATTGGGATCATGGCCGGCGATGATCGCGGCAGCCTCCTGAGCCGTCAGCAAATCGGCAAGCCGCCAAGCAGATGGAATATCATCTCGTTTCATACGCACCTCAACGCAGCCTCGCAGAATAGCCCAGCGTCAGGTCGGGCGAGGTGGTCCGACTTTTCGGGAGCTACCCTAGGCGCTGGGTTGATTGGTCTATCGATGCCTCACATTTGCTATATCGACAACCTCCGCCCCGGTCTTCAGGCGGTCAAGATAGTCGGCCCATGCCTGCATCATCTCCCGGCGCTGATCCAGGAAGCGGGTGCGGTTGTAGGCGTTGCCCAAGGCATCAGGTACTCGATGGGATAACTGATGCTCTATAGCTTCAGGCGGGTATCCAAGCCGCTCATGCAACAGGGTTCGCGCAACCGCTCGCCATCCGTGCCCGGTGAGTTCCTGCCGGGTGTCTATCCCCATGCGCCGATAAGCGGCATTGATGGCTGCGTCACTCATGGGCCTGTCGGCAGATCGTGCACCAGGAAACACCCAGCCACCGCGCAGGTGGACGGTTACGGGGCGCAGATCATCGAGAATGGCAATTGCCTGTCGTGAGAGCGGAACAATGTGGTCCGTCTTCGTCTTGCTGACGCGGTATCTCCATTCTCTGGCTTCCATATCCACATCTTCCCAGCGCATTTGCCGCAGCTCGCCGGATCGGCAAAACAGCAAGGGCAACAGGCGGATGGCTGAAGATACCGTCAGGGTGCCCTTGAATACGCTCATCACGCGCAGCAGCTCGGCCACCTTGTCCGGGTCGGTGGGGGCGGCCATGTGTCTGCACTCGACTGCCGGCAATGCACCACGAAGCGACTGCGTGGGGTCATTCTCCGCGCGTCCGGTACGGATGGCATAGCGGAATACCTGGCCGATGGCCTGCCGGGTGCGGTGGGCTGTCTCCAGAACGCCACGATTCTGCTGGCGCTTCAGTACGGACAGAACTTCAGGTGCCTTGATTTCGGCAATTGGCCGTGTGCCAATGCAGGGATACACATCACGGGCCATC
>JALSJL010000280.1 GCA_026989405.1 Marinosulfonomonas sp.
GACCATTACCGCCCATCCCCAATAGCACATAACCGATAACCTTAACTTCTGGAGGAAAAAATGGAACTGTTCACGAAATTTGACGGCCGCATTTCCCGCAAGGGATTCTGGCTTGGCTTTCTGGGCCTGATTGCGGCCGTGCTCATTGCCGGATGGGGCATGATATCGATCCTGCCCGGCGGCATCGTGCTGACACTGGCGCAGATCGTCGTGTCCGTGGGGATCATCTACATCTGGTCGGCCGTGCTGGTGAAGCGATTGCATGACCGCGACAAACCGGCACTGCCCTGGGTGGTCATTTTTCTGGCGCCCGGCGTTCTTTTGCAGATCATGAACATGTTCAAGATCGGCTACAGGGCTGTCGAAGTGGCGGGGGTTCAGTTCATGGTTCCGGGCACCAGCACCACAATGGTGATGTGGCTGTCCATGGCCGTGGGGCTGTGGATGTTCGTCGAACTGGGATTTCTCAAGGGAACGCCGGGTGAAAACCGCTTTGGTCCCGATACGCTCGGCAGCACAGCCCCCCGCGAAGGCCAGGCGGAAGCATAGGGCCATGGGCCGGATGAAACCGGAGGAAGCGGAGTATTTCACGATCAACTGGACGAAGCTGATCGCCATTTCCGGCGTCTTCGTGCTGATCGGAGCAATCGTGATGACGCTCGGCTACCGGATGGGCAGCCAGGGGCGCATGCTGGAAGCAGATGGCATGGAAGCCATGGCCGTCGTCACCGGCAAATCCGTGAACGAAAGGCGGGGCAGTTCCGGAACCAGCACGACAAATGAATATTTGGTCCGCTACCAGTTCAAGGTTGGCAATGAACGGCATCTGGATCGAAAAATCGTATCGCGATCATTTTACGATTCGATCGAGTCCGGGGATACCGTCCCGGTTCGATATCTGGCCGCTGACCCCGCCATCAACGAAATCGAGCCGGGGCGGCTCCGGATGGGTTCACGGATTGCCATGGGGATTGGGGCTCTGTTTGTCTTGTTGGGCGGCGGGATATTGATGATGCCCAGGAAAGTGAAAAAACCGACTCCGGCCAACGGTACCGGCAACAGGAGGGAAGTGCCATGAATATCTTCGGCTGGATTTTCCTGATCAGCCTCGCGATCTTTGTTGTCGGCGCACTCGGCCTTTATTTCAACCGGTCGCTTACCGAGTTGAAATTCAGACTGAAATCCCGGCAGGGCGGGGATGAGGACATGCCGAAACACAGTCAGATCGAGGAATGGCTTCTTCCGAAATACAACAGCATGGGTCGTCGGTTTGCCAACAGGAAATTCCATCGGTATGTCGACGCCAACGTGAACAGGAAGGTTGCCCGCTTTTTTCTGCTTGTCCTGGCCATCGGTGCAGTCATCCAGATCGGGCTCTGGGTCTATGTCGCCAATTTTACCGGCTCTGAATTTTCGTTCTTGAAGTCGCCCCGTTAAATCATTTTCCGGTCCCGGTCCGGTCGTGACCGGCAAAAAAGCACTTTAAAGCACTTTTGAGAGAGTTTCGCCATGTTTTTGCGCACAGCGATCATTCAGTTGAACAGGACCCAGCTTTTCCTGCTCCGCACAGACCCGGATGGCCGACGGCAGGCATCCTGGCGGGTCTGGTCCCTGATCTTCCTGCTTCCTGTGGTGTTCCTTGTCGGGGCCACAGCGCTCGCCTGGGACAGCTATTCCTTCGTAGCCAGGGCCGAACGCGCCAGTGGCGAGGTGGTCAGGGTCTATGCCTGGGACGGCTGGAACCCCTGGGATGGCGAGACAACGGATTATTCTCCCGTGTTTCGCTATGTGTTTTCCGACGGCGAACTGACCGAGGCCAGCACCGGCCAGTCCTCGCCCAACTGGAATTATGAAATCGGTTCGCGTCACGAGATATTTTTCAACCCCGCCTATAAGGATGACGTCAGGCTGAACAATTTCGGGCGGCTCTGGGCCTTGCCGGCAACCATCGCCGCAATCGGGTTGGTGTTGTTCATTCCGGCTTTCATTGCCGCATGGTTCGTGCGCAGATGGCTCAAGGGTGGCTTGGCCGGAATGAAAGCCGGTGCTTGAGCTTGCAGGCAGAATTTCCGGGCACTTGAGGTCGCTTTCATGGCCGCACATTGCTGCCGTGGTGCTGCCGATTGTTGGTGGCGTCCTTTGCGGGGTGTGGTCATGGCAAAATTACCAGGCCTATTACGGCCGGCTGGATGCCTTTGGTGTGGAGACGCAGGCGAGGATAATTTCCAAATACACTGGCCAAACGGGCAAGGCAGGTTCTCGTCCCTACTACAGAATGCAGGTTGAATTCAGCGTGGACAACAAGTTGCGCCGGGGGGTTGTGGATGTCACCCGGCGATATTTCAGGCGCCACGATGCCCCGGATCGCGTGTCGATCCGCTATCTTCCGGAAGATCCGCAAATTCGCGAACTGGACCCGGGTA
>JALSJL010000281.1 GCA_026989405.1 Marinosulfonomonas sp.
GCCATCACGTCAGAGCGTGGCACCGCCAATCTGATCCAGGCACAACGAGACTTTTTCGGGGCGCACGGGTTCGAACGGACCGACGGTCGCGTCAACCAGCACGGCCCCTGGGCTGCCGGCTGAACCTGCGCCTGCCGGGTCAGCGTTTTCGGGGTTTCGCCCGCACCGTCGGCGTTGCCTGCGTCGGATCTTCTGGCCAGGGGTGCTTTGGATAGCGCCCGCGCATGTCCTTGCGCACGTCGGCATAGGAACTGGCCCAGAAACCCGGCAGGTCGGTCGTGGTCTGAAGCGGCCGGTTGGCGGGCGACAGCAACGTGATGCGCAACGGTATGCCGGCGATTGACGGGTGAGTCGTCTCGCCAAACATTTCCTGCAGGCGCACCGAGATCTCGGGTGCTGCACCGGTATAGTCAATAACGACCTTTCGGCCCGTGGGCGTGGTGAAATGCGTTGGCGACAACCGGTCGACCGTCTGGCTCTGCTGCCAATCCAGCCGGGCGCGCAGGGGGCCGGAAATGTCCATGGCCCGAATGTCGGTCTCGGTTCGGATTGGCCCGAGGTGCGGCAGCAGCCAGTCTTCCAGACTGTCCAGCAGGGCGCTTTGCGACATGTCCGGCAAATCCGGGTGAGCCTGGCGCAGCCGCTCAACCCGTGAGGCAAATGCAAGGTCCGAATTGCTCATTGGCAGGCCGATTTCGCGAATGCCCGCAAGCGCCGCCTGCGCCAGAAGATCGCCGGGTGCATCATTCCAGACGCGCTCGGAAAGCGTGAGCGCGCCCAGTTTTTCAACCTGGCGCGCCACGACACGGCGCGCGCGTCTTGACCAGTGACAGACCTTTTCAGACGTGATCTGGTCGGCAAGAACCGTCCGAAGTTCCGCTTCGGAAATTTCGATCGCCTGCCGGATCTTCGCGTCACGCCGGTTGCCATCCAGATTGGTCACCACGAGAAATTTCGCGCGCGCAAGCGGGTCGCTGGCATCCATGACGGCCCCGGTTCCGCCGGAAAGCAACCAACGCGGCGCTTCGCCCTGGCGGCGCATGCCGATCCGGTCAGGATAGGCCAGCGCGGTCAAGGCGGACCAGCTGGTCGGCCCTTCGGGTTTTTCATGCCGCCGGAGCCGCCCGGCTTCGGTTCTTATGCGCGAAATGGCACGCCGGTCCACCTGCGAAAAGCGCGTCGGGTCGGCCAGCGCTTCGCGGCGCAGCAAAAGGTCCACCGAGGCTGCGCGCAACGGATCACGCTCCGCCAGCAGGGCCGCCAGCAATGCGGCGCCCTTGCCGCCGTTGACCAGCATGTGGGCAAGCCTGGGGTGCAGGGGTATGGTTGCCAGGGTTTTCCCATGATCCGTGATCGCACCGGCGCCATCGAGCGCGGAAAGATCACGCAGCAAGGACTGCGCGGCCGAAAACGCGCCCGGGTTCGGCGGGGTCAGAAAGGCCATGCCTTCGGTTGTGCGCGCGCCCCACAGCGCCAGATCAAGAACCAGTCCGGTCAGATCTCCGACTTCGATCTCTGCTGGCGGAAATCCGGGAAAGCCGCCTTCCTGGGCGCGGGTCCAGAGCCGGTAACACACACCCGGCGCAACCCGGCCGGCGCGGCCCCGCCGCTGGTCTGCCTCGGCAAGCGAAACCCGCTCGGTCACCAAACGAGACATCCCCGAACCGGCGTCAAATCGTGCCCGCCGCGCAAGCCCCGCGTCGACAACGACCCTGATGTCCGGGATGGTCAGGGATGTCTCGGCGATGGCCGTTGCCAGAACGATCTTTCTCTGGTTGCCCGATGGGCCGAGAGCGGCCCTTTGCGCCGTGAAATCCATTGCGCCGAACAATGGGAAAACCTGAGTTTTCGGGGGCAACCGGTTTCGAAGCAGCGCCTCCACCCGGCGGATTTCTCCTTCACCGGGCAGAAAGACCAGAATGCCGCCATCGGTATCTGTCCAGGCGGTTTCGACCAGCTCCGCAACGGCGGCCTCGGTCCGCAGCGACGTGTCGACCGGGCGTGCCAGCCAGCGTGTTTCGACAGGGAATGCGCGCCCCGAAGAGGTAATGACCGGGGCCGCGAGCATCCGCCCCACCGGCGCCGCGTCAAGGGTTGCCGACATGACCAGAACAATCAGGTCGTCACGCAGCACCTGGCGCGTCTCGTTGACAAGGGCCAGCCCCAGGTCGGCATTGAGCGACCGCTCGTGGAATTCGTCGAACAGGACCGCCCCGATGCCCGCGAGCGCCGGATCGGCCTGGACCATCCGTGTCAGAATTCCTTCGGTCACAACCTCGATGCGTGTTGCGGAAGAAACGCGGGCCTCGCCCCGGATGCGGTATCCGACCGTTTCGCCGACCTTTTCCCCGATCGTCCGCGCCATGCGTTCGGCGCTGGCGCGCGCCGCAAGCCTGCGCGGCTCCAGCATGATGATACGCTTGCCGGTCAGGTCTGCATCAAGCAGGGCAAGCGGAACAACCGTTGTCTTGCCGGCGCCGGGTGGGGTCTGCAAGACGGCCACCCCGTCATACGTCAACGCACGCAGCAACGCCGGCAGAACATCACATATCGGTAGATCGGGCAGAACCATGACCGGGACTATGCGCCAGGCCGCAGGGGGTTTCCATGGCTCTTTTGCCAGTCGCAGGCGCCGAGTGACAGCCCGATTGAGGCTGGACAAGGTGCCCGGCTTTCGCAAGAGATGTCGCATGAATACGGATCAATTGGCACAGCGCATCATCGCCGGCGATCGGCGAGCCCTGGCGCGCGCGATAACCCTGGTCGAAAGCCGGCGCGAAGATCACCGCTTGGCGGCCGCCGATCTGATGGAAAAGCTGCGTGGCTCCGGGCGCGCGGCGCTGCGCATCGGCCTGTCTGGCACGCCTGGCGTCGGCAAGTCGACCTTTATCGAGGCTTTCGGCATGATGCTGACGGATCAGGGGCTGAAAGTCGCGGTTCTGGCGGTCGATCCGTCGTCGACCAGAACTGGCGGGTCAATTCTGGGTGACAAGACACGGATGGAGCGGCTGGCGCGGGCGCCAAACGCGTTCATCCGCCCCTCGCCCAGCCAGACGCACCTGGGCGGGGTAGCGCGCCGGACCCGGGAAGCTGCGGCAATCTGCGAGGCGGCGGGTTTTGATGTGATCCTGATCGAAACCGTTGGCGTCGGGCAGTCGGAAACGACGGTGGCCGGGATGAGCGACCTGTTTGTCCTGTTGCTGGCCCCGGCGGGCGGGGACGAACTGCAGGGCGTCAAGCGCGGCATCATGGAAATGGCCGACCTGATTCTGGTGAACAAGGCCGATGGCGCGCTGAAGGACGAAGCGACGCGCACCTGCGCCGACTATGCCGGCGCATTGAGATTGCTGCGACCGCGCGAAAGGGATGCGCCGGGGTTTCCCCGCGCCATGCTGGTGTCGGCGCAAACCGGCGACGGGCTGGCCGAGGCCTGGCGCGCAATGCAGGAGCTTGCCGACTGGCGCAAGGCCCACGGGCATTGGGATCGGCACCGTTCGGAGCAGGCCCGCCACTGGTTCGAGGAAGAATTGCGCGCCGGGATTCTGTCGCAACTTGACAGCCCCGAGGTCCGGACGAAGGTTGAAGCGGCTGCCGAAACCGTGGCGCGGGGCGACCGGACACCGACCGCTGCGGCAAAAGAGCTGCTTGCCGAGTTGCGAAAGGCGCGATGAATCGCTTGACGAACCCGCGCGCGCGGCGTAAATCCGGCATCTGAAATTCCGGGCACGGTTCAGCGCCGTGCCCTTTGCATTCTCAAGACGAAGGAGCGGACCCATGTCGCGCCGTTGTGAACTGACCGGTAAAGGCCCGATGACTGGCAACAATGTCAGCCATGCGAAAAATCGCACGCGCCGCCGGTTCCTGCCGAACCTGAATGATGTCACGCTGATGTCGGACGCGCTGGAGCGCAGCTTCAAGCTGCGCATCTCTGCGTCGGCCCTTCGCACGGTCGACCATCGCGGTGGCCTTGATGCTTTTCTTGCCAAAGCCAAGGACGCTGACCTGTCGCCGGCAGCTCTCAAGATCAAGAAAGACATCGCCAAGGCGCAGGCCTCCGCCTGAAGGCCCGATGGTTGATGTGTGTTACAGCCCCGCTCTGGCGGGGCTTTTCCTGTGTCGGTACCCATAAGCCTCCTGCTGCGAATTGTCGCTTTCTGCCTGTCTGCAGATCGCCTAGGTTGACGGCATGACTTTCCGAGTCCGCGGATATTGGGGCATCCTGCTTGCCGTGGTCATTGCGCTCAGCAGTGGCTCTGCGGCAGTTGTCCGGGGCAAGATGCGTGACGCATCGGGGGCGATGGTGCTGTGCACCGGTCACGGGCCGATCTCGGTTGTGGTCGACAGCCGCGGCAAGCCGATGGAACCGCTGCCGGTCTGCCCCGATTACCTGCCGGCCTTCTTCGCCCTTTCGACCGACACGCCGCAACTGGCGCCGCCGGTCCTGTTGTCTCTTGTTGTCCTTGTGCCGGTCAGTGCGCCACTGCGCTCGGGCTGGGACGGCGATGGCGCGCGCGCGCGCGGCCCGCCGTTGTCAGCCGTGATCGCCTGACACCAGAACACCAAGACAACGGAGACTTTCCATGAAACTGACCTCAACCCTGGCCGGGGCATTTGCCCTTGGCCTTCTTGCCGCACCTGTGCTCGCGCAGGATATCACCATCCAGGACGCATATATGCGCACATCCGGCCCGATGGCCAAAACGGCCGCTGCCTTCATGCACATCCAGAACGCCGCCGACAGCGATGACCGGCTGGTAGGTGCCCGCAGCGATATCGCCGCCAAGGTCGAAACCCATACCCACATCACGTCGGATGACGGGGTCATGAAGATGCGCAGGGTCGACGGCGGCTTTGTCATTCCCGCGCAGGGCGAACATGTGCTGGCGCGTGGCGGCGACCACCTGATGTTCATGGGGCTGAACACAAGCCTGAAGGACGGCGACAGCGTGCATGTCGTGCTGGTCTTCGAGAACGCGGGCGAAATCGAGATCGACATCCCGGTCGACCTCAACCGAAGCCCGGAGATGAAAATGGACATGAAGATGGACCACTCCAGCGACGGATAAGGCGCCGGACCACGGCCAGACCTCCGCTGCCCGGGCGTGTTCCGGGCAGCGACCATATCGGTTGGTTTGCGTGCAAGACGAGCATGCGTTAGCATTTCGCCGGGCGCGTCAACCTGCCGATAGCCCGCGGCATCTGCGGGAGAATTTTCATGAAAACCCCCTGGCACCTTTGGCTCATCGGGATCGTAAGCCTGCTCTGGAACGCCGCCGGTGCGTTCGACTATTACATGACGCAATCGCAAAACGCCGAATACCTGGGCGCTTTCACGACCGAACAGCTTGCCTATTTCGAAGGGCTGCCGGTCTGGGTCGTGATTGCCTGGGCTTTCGGGGTCTGGGGGGCGTTGCTCGGCTCGCTCTTGTTGCTGATCCGCAGCCGGCATGCGGTGACAATGTTCGGGCTGTCGCTGGCCGGCATGGTCGTCAACATCATCTACGGCTTTGCCCTGTCGGGGCAGTCGATGACGAAACTCATGGGCACGGGCGCCTTGATATTTTCGCTGGTGATCGTCGTGGTCGGGCTGTTTCTTTACGTTTACGCGGGGGCCATGCGCCGCAAGGGGGTATTGAGCTGAGCCATGCGCATCCTGTTCGTCTGTCTCGGCAATATCTGCCGCTCACCCGCAGCCGAGGGCGTCTTTCGCCAACTGGCGGCTGAAGCGGGCGCCGATGTCGCGCTCGATAGCGCCGGCACGGCGGGCTGGCATGTTGGCAAGCCGCCCTATGGCCCCATGATTGCCGCCGCCGGCGAACGTGGGGTTGACCTTTCCAACCTGCGCGCCCGCCAGTTCAGGGCGGATGATTTCAGCCGGTTCGACCTGATCATCGGGATGGACCGTGCAAACATGTCCGACATCGAGATGCTGCGGCCAGCGGACAGCAAGACACCGGTGCGGCTGTTTCTCGACCATGCGCCGGAGACCGGCGTGGCCGAAGTGCCCGACCCGTATTACACCCGAGATTTCGACGAAGCCCTCGACCTGATCGAAGCCGCGGCACGGGGGTTGCTTGCACAAATCGTCTGACTGGCGATCAGATGATCGCGCTTTCGCGCAATCCGCGGCCGGTCAGGATACGCTCGACCCCCAGGTCCGACAGGTCCAGGGTTTCATATCGGCCCGCACAGATCAGTTCGGCCACGCCTCGACCGACCGCCGGCGCCTGCTGAAACCCGTGGCCGGAAAAACCGTTGGCAAAGATCATCCCTGAAAGCTGCGGATGTGTCCCGACAATCGCGTTCTGGTCCAGCCGATTGTAGGCATAGTGGCCGACCCATTCGTTGACCACGCGAACGGCCTCGAACGCCGGGATTCGCGCGGCGATCGTCGGCCAGACCCGGCGCTCCCACAGCCCGTGGTCGAAGGCGAAGTCATCGGGGTCGACGGGCCCGTCATCTTCGGGCGCAGCCCCGATCATGTAGCGGCTGCCATCGGTGCGCATGTGGATGCCGCTCGGGTCGACCGTCAAGGGCAGATCCCGGTCCAACGGGGCTTGCGCGTCTATCACGTAGGTGTAGCGCTTGCGCGGCTCGACCGGCAGGCTCAGCCCGGCCATCGCCGCCACCTGTGCTGCGCGCGGCCCGGCGGCATTGACCAGAACCCCGCATCCGATCTGAGCGCCACCATTCAAGGTAACCCCCGAGACGGCACCCGCGCTGGTCGTCACCGCCTGGACCTCGTCGTGCAGGGTTTCGACGCCCGCATGTCTTGCCATTCGCCGCCACCAGTCGAACATGGTCGCGCCGTCGAAATACCCTTCGTCACGCCCGTTGAACGAGCCGAGCACGATGTCGTCCAGTGTCAGGAATGGCCAGCGTCGGGCCAGTTCTTCGGGCGACAGTATCCGGGTGTCCACGCCCAATTCGGCTTGCAGCTCTTGGGCGACTCTCAGGTGAGCAGCCTGCGCGTCGTTGCCGGCAAGATACAGGTATCCGAACGGGTGAACGTGGATGTCGGGGGCGTCCGGGCTGCCGATGAGATCGCGAAATTGCCGTATGAATTCAGCGCAATACTGCGAAATCCGAATGTTGATCTCGGTGGAAAACTGCTGGCGCATGCAGCTGTTGGTGTGGCTTGTTGATGCGAATTCGAAAGCTGGGTCGCGCTCCACCACAAGGATCGAGCCATCGAAATCCCCGCGCGTGGCCAGATGCCACGCCACCGACGCCCCGATCATCGCGCCGCCGACGATCACCACGTCATAGCTGGTATCAGTCGGCGCCACGCCCATTCAGTTGCAAAAGGCCCGCGCGGCCTGCACATAGGCAGCATACCGCTCGAGAAACCGAGACCGCGCCGCCCGATCAGACGCCTGCATGTCCTCCAGCCGCTCCGGCTTGCTGAAAAATGAGGCTGCCAGCTTCTGGTCACGCGCCGAAAGCGTCAGGTTCGCGGCCTGCTGGATGCAGCCACATAACGCCCGGCTGCGGGCTTCACGGTCAGATCGCAGGCAGGCGCGTTCAATCTGCTGGGCCTGCGCCAGGGGGGCTGTGGCGGCCCAAAGGGCCAGCGCCAGAATTGTCGACTTCATGCTGTCTCTCTTTCGTTCGACCACCCCGGGGGCAAGATGCCAGAGAGCACCGGCATGGGTCAATTCACAAACGCGCCGCCAATACGGATCTGGCCCGGCCTGCAAGAGCACACCGGGCCAGACTGGCCGCCTTGCGTCAGCCCATCCTAGTTGGCGGCATCCGCATGTTCGCGCCCAAGATCCTGAAACAAGCCCTTGAGCTTGTCGAAGAACCCTTCGCCCGAACCGCCATCCGCAACCTTCTTGCGAATTTCCTTCATCTCGTCTTTCAGAGGATCGAAGGCATCCGGCCCACCATACTGCAGGGCTTCACCCTTGGCGATTTGCGTGTCCAGCGCGTCGAGAAGCAGCGCCAGTTTCGCGTTTTCATCGTCTGTCCGATCTGCCTTGGCACTGAGAACTTTCGCTTCTTCAATCAGCAGCTGCGCGTTCAGAAGCGGCAGCGGCACAACCGTGTCGACGACCACAAGCGTGTTCAAGGCGTTTGCCAGCACCGCCGCGGCCTCGTCAGTGTTGCCTTCCTTGATCAGCGCGGCCGCCGATTTCAGCGCCAGCGGGTAGGTGCCAAGCGGGATATATGTGGTCGAGATGTCGATCTCGCTGGCCAGGGTCGAGATGATCGGACGCGCCAGTTGCAACTGATCGTCATCGATCAGCCGTGCCGCCAGCTTGCGGGTGCGCTCGATGTCTGCCGGGCTTGCCGCGATGTCGAGCACGGTTGTCGCGACATCGACCGGAGCCAGTTCCAGCCCCGGGTTTTGCTCAAGCACGACTTCAAGCTTGCCGGTCGCCACTTCAAGAGCCGCGACGGCATCGTCGTTCCTGTCCTCTGCCAGTGCCTTGATCGCTTCACCGGTCTTGTCCAGGGCGGCAATCGCGTCTTCCAGAACCTGGTCGGCATCTGAGCGCGCCTGCGCTTCGGCTGCCGCATTGTCCTGCGCCTGCATGTCGGTCTTGGCCTGATCTTGTGCCACGGCAGGCACACTGGCAAGGGATGCCAGCGACAGGGCGAGTATGGTATTTTTCCAGTTCAACATTTTCGTTCCTTTCAGGTTTGCAATTCGGAAATTGCGCCCCGATCCGGACGATCAGCTGACGGGAAAGTTCCCAACGAAAACAGACAGCTTGAGCGATCCGAAATCAGAGAGTACTTCCAAGGCTGGATGTAGGGCGGTCTCGTAGCGCGTCAAGAGCGCGGGGGTGTGAAAGTTGCGGGGGTCTGCAAGGGCAGGGTGCGTTTTCAACCCGCCATTTCACGACCTGTGTTTCCTCGGTCAGCTTGGATTGTCGGGCTGTTCAAATCCATCCAGCAGTTCATCAACTGCTTTTCCTGGTTTCACTTCGCCGGAAATAAGCTTGCCGACAAAACTGCCAACACCGGCACCTGCCGGCCCCCCTACCATGGCTCCGACCCCTGTACAGAGCAGAATTATCCCGGCTGGAACGGTTGCTTTGGCGGCATTTTCCGGGGTGGTGTAGGTACGAAATTCGCGGCGCATTTTCAGTTGGTATTTCTGCGACCAAACAGCCAGTTTCCCTGCCTTTTCATCGCTGATATCTTCGTCCTGATCGGGCAGTTCGCCGAGTAATTCTTTCAATTTTCCGGATAGTTTCTCCAAGAATGCCAACAGGTTTTCGCGGTACTCTGGTTCAAGGTTGTTCAGCCCCCGCACATACTCAGAATGTTGGGCGATTTGTTCGAGCAACCCAGCAACCGTTAGCGCAATTGCCTCCCGATTGAGTTTTACTCGTTGAGCGATTGCAGACTTCTCGGATTTGCTTATCTCAATTGGTTCATCACCGGTGCGATCTTGAGGAACTGGCGGGAACTTTGCCTTGGTCTCCTCGATCAGCTCCGCAATCCGCGCCGGCCCCTTTTCCCAGTCCGCATCCGGGATCAGCGCGATTTCTTTCTGCAATTCCCAATCCAGCGGTTTTCCGTCAAGAAAACCATGATACCACTCGCGCCAGAAGGCGAATTCCGGGGTCTCCATCAGGCTCGGTCGGCCAGCCAGTGCTTCGGTGAGCCAATCCGGCGCACCCGGCTGGTGCCAGAGCGGGGTTTCGAAAAGCCTGGATGGATCGGTCTTTGTGTCGGCGGCAAGTGCGGCATCGAGGGTATCGGCGGCAAGGTCAACAAGGGGCGCAAGGGCGATACGCACGGCATCATCGGCACGGGAGGCAGCGCGGACGGCATCTGCGCCAGCACCTGCAGCATCGGCGGCACGGGCGGCAGCAATGTCGGTGCTTAAGACATAGGCGACATCGGTGGCGGCATGGGCGATTTCTGCGGCGGCACGGGCGGCATCGACAGCGACACGGGCAGCCTCGGCGGCGGCCCTGACTTCGGGGGATGGCATGGTGCCCGCAACCACCGACGTCAGAATGGCACGGGCTGTCAAGAGCGCGAGCGGTTTTTGCCAATCCGCTTTGCCATCGAAGGCCACGGCAAACGGAAACACCCGCAACGCCGCCCGCGCCGCGATCTTGACACAGGTTTCCTGCGTCTGCCCCTTCAGCCAGCTTTCAAATTCTTCCCGGTCCAAACCCGTCAATCATCTCCAAACCTGTCCCGGCCACCCTGCCAGCCATCCCACCCCATATCAACCCACCCGCCCGGCCTCGCCGGGCAGCGCCTGCCTGCCCCCCGGCAGGCGCATTCGCGCCCGCCCAGGCAGGCGCCGCCCTGCGGTGGCGCGCAAACCCCGCCACGCGCCCCTTCCCACCTTGACGCCTCCGCCTTACCCAGCCATATCCCGTCCCCATGACCGACCTTGAACACATCCGCAATTTCTCCATCGTCGCCCATATAGACCACGGGAAATCCACGCTCGCCGACCGGCTGATCCAGCTGACCGGCACTGTTGCCGAACGCGATATGCAGGCGCAGATGCTCGACACCATGGATATCGAGCGTGAACGCGGCATCACCATCAAGGCCAACTCGGTGCGCATCGAATATCCGGCGCAGGATGGGCAGACCTATATCCTCAACCTGATCGACACGCCGGGCCACGTGGATTTCGCCTATGAGGTCTCCCGCTCCATGCGCGCCGTCGAAGGCTCGCTGCTGGTGGTGGACGCCTCCCAGGGCGTCGAGGCGCAGACGCTCGCCAATGTCTACCAGGCCATCGATGCCGACCACGAAATCGTGCCGGTGCTCAACAAGGTCGACCTGCCGGCCGCCGAACCCGACCGGGTGCGCGAACAGATCGAGGACGTGATCGGCATCGACGCCTCCGACGCCATCGAGATCTCGGCCAAGACCGGCGTCGGCATCCCGGACGTTCTGGAAGCCATCGTGCACCGCCTGCCACCGCCCCAGGGCGAGCGCGACGCGCCGCTGAAGGCGATGCTGGTCGATAGCTGGTATGACCCCTACCTTGGCGTCGTGGTGATGATCCGCGTCATCGACGGGGTGATCCGCAAGGGCGACAAGATCAAGATGATGCAGACCGGCGCCACCTACGGGGTGGACCGGCTGGCGGTTCTGAAACCCGAAATGGTCGACATCCCCGAGCTTGGCCCCGGCGAAATCGGCGTGCTGACGGCCTCGATCAAGCAAGTCCGCGACACCCGCGTCGGCGACACCATCACGCACGAAAAGAAACCCTGCGCCGAGCCGCTGCCGGGCTTCAAGCCGGCCCAGCCCGTGGTGTTCTGCGGCCTCTTCCCGGTGGACAGCGCCCAGTTCGAGGACCTGCGCGAGGCGATCGAGAAACTGGCGCTGAACGACGCCTCCTTTACCTACGAGATGGAAACCTCGGCCGCCCTCGGCTTCGGCTTTCGCTGCGGCTTCCTCGGGCTCTTGCACCTCGAGGTGATCCGCGACCGGCTGGAACGCGAATACGACATCGACCTGATCACCACCGCGCCATCGGTGATCTACCACGTGTATTTGCGCGACGGCACCATGCAGGAGCTTCACAACCCCGCCGACATGCCTGACCTGACGCTGGTCGACCACATCGAGGAACCCCGCATCAAGGCGACGATCCTGGTGCCCGACGACTACCTCGGCGTAGTGCTGAAACTCTGCCAGGATCGCCGCGGCATCCAGCTTGACCTGACCTATGCCGGCTCTCGCGCCATGGTGGTCTATGACCTGCCGCTGAACGAGGTGGTGTTCGACTTCTACGACCGGCTGAAATCGGTCACCAAGGGCTATGCGTCCTTCGACTACCAGATGATCGGCTACCGCGAGGACCACTTGGTCAAGATGCAGATACTCGTGAACGAGGAACCGGTAGACGCGCTTTCGACCATGGTGCACCGCGACCGCGCCGAGGAACGCGGCCGCGCGATGGTGGAAAAGCTGAAAGAGCTGATCCCGCGCCACATGTTCAAGATCCCGATCCAGGCGGCCATCGGCGGGCGGGTCATTGCTCGCGAGACGCTATCGGCGATGCGCAAGGACGTGACGGCGAAGTGTTACGGGGGGGATGCGACGCGCAAGAAAAAGCTGCTGGAGAAGCAGAAGAAGGGTAAGAAGAAGATGCGGGAGTTCGGCAAGGTGAGCATTCCGCAGGAGGCGTTTATCAATGCGTTGAAGATGGATGGTTAGCCGGCCATTTTTAGGGCGGGTGCGGGAAAGCGGTTTGCGAAGCAAATTGCGGCCACACGGCGTGGGATTTTGGTGTGTGAAGACTCTTTTTCAGTGCCGGTCCGGGGATTCAGAGTAGTTTTCAGGATGATTTAGAAAAGGTCATTCAACAAAATGGACCATCTTGCACACCGAAACATGCTATTTTAGCTGCGTTTGGGTGGGAGGCAGTTCATCCCTCTAGGTCATCATCGCTGACCTATCCGGGGTCACCATTTGACTTGAAACTGTTGACGCATAGTTGGTTGGTGTAAGCAGCAATTTGATCCTGTTTGGCCAATGCCACACACGCCAAATAGACTTTAGAATTGACTGTTTCAATATTCATTTGGCGTCGTCTCTCCGCCAACGCTTTTTCTTGCTCCAAGCGGCGTTGCCTTTGAATACTTGTCTCTTTCCCAATAGACGAAGCTACCACATAAGAACCCCGATCAGGTAAGAATACTACCTCTGCATCGATCCCTCGGTAGTCCGCATAGCAATTTATCGCTTTTTCTTGGGAAAATAATGGAGTGTAGTCCTCCATCGCACCCCACTTCTCGGTTAGTTCTTTGAGTTTTTCTCCGTTGCTTCCATCGACACACGTATCAATCGTCTCACTTATTAGGGCTTTTACCGAGGCATTTTGCGCGGCGACAGGACTGGCGATAAATATCGAGGTACTAGCAATTGCTAAAAGTCTTTTCACGATGTGGCCTCGCGTTCAAGAACACAATTTCGGGTTGCTCAGGTGTAGAGTGCTTCTCTCATTGATTTCAATAGTAAAATCTCCACAACTGGCAAAAAAATGGCGTTGTGCTGAGGCCTCAGAGCCCCTACGCAACCACATCATGAAGCACCCCTTCAACATCCCCCCGCAACCCGCTGACCGCCAAGGCTTTCTCGACTTATCCACCGGTTTTCCACCGCAATTCCAACGACTTATCCCCAAGAAATTTCGCCACTCCCGCGAAAAACCCTTGCCCGACTCAGCCATCTGCGCGACCTTGTCCCTACCGCCAAGGCTCTTCGGAACCAAAGCGGTCGCGACGGTCCCGTGAGGCCAGAGTGGACTGGGAAACCTCTTCGGAGGTGGAACAATCCGCAGACGGTATCAGGGAAGCCAGGCAAATCACGACGGTTCTTTGAAGCGGCGCGAAATGTCAGGCAACCTCAGGGGCCAGCGTGGTCATCGAGGATCTTCGGGTCCGAGATGGCAGCAAAGGTTCCTTCGGGAACCCGAGCACATGATGCGGAAAACCCTTCGGGGCGGACCAAATCAGGAAGACGTCAGGGCGTGCTGCAAGGCACATGCGAAGACCGCGTCTGAGCACCTGGCGTCTTTTCCTGTGCACACAGCCCCCCGGACCCCCCGACAAACGGCCCCGAAAACCGCCCCCAAAAGAAAACGAGACCCGCTTGCCTAAGCAACCGGGCCCCGCCGTCAGTTCATGCATTACCGCGTCTATGCACCTGTGCGCGCAGCCATACACGGGCTTTGCGCGCAAATCAACAACATCTGGGCCCAAAATCGCCCCAAACCCCCATATTTTCCGCGCGCCCCTGGAAATCCCCCACCAAACCCGCTATCGCGCACCGACCCGAAACAGGAGCGCCCGATGCCCGCCACCCGTGCCGATAACACCTGCGAGCTTTGCTCTGCCACCGATGACCTCGCCACCTTCCCGGTCGGCCCCGAGGCAGGCGAAGGGGGCGAGCGCGCCGCCTGGCTCTGCGCCACCTGCCGCGACCAGATCGAGGGCACGCCCGACCCGACCCACTGGCGCTGCCTCGCCAGTTCCATGTGGTCCGAACACGCCCCGGTCCAGGTGCTGGCCTTCCGCATGCTGACCCGGCTGGCGGACGAAAACCCCTGGGCGCGCGACCTGCTCGATCAGCTCTACCTCGATGACGACACCCGCGCCTGGGCCGAGGCCGGCATCGCCCCGGACACGGGCCATGTGGATGCCTACGGCGCCCCGCTTGCCCAGGGCGACAGCGTCACCCTGATCAAGGACCTCCCGGTCAAGGGCGCGGGCTTCACCGCCAAGCGCGGCACCGCCGTGCGGGGCATCTCTCTGGTTGCCGACAACCCGGGCCAGATCGAAGGCCGCGTCGAGGGCCAGCGCATCGTCATCCTGACCGAGTTCGTCAAGAAACGCTGATCGGCGTCAGAAATTCGGCGTGCAAACCGGCCCTTCGGCCCCTTGCGTCACCGTCCATGATCCCGGCCCACAAGGCCCGTCGGTCGGCGGGACCGGCAGCTCCTGCGCGCAGGCTGCAAGGGTCGCGACAATGGCGAGCGTCAGAAAATGTTTCATGCGGTCTCCTTTGCAAAAACCACTGACTGATCTTGTTCGGTCGTGCGGCCTCGTGTCAAATGTCCCGGGAACGGGCAGGGGGTGCAAATGGCACATGACATCGTGATCGTGGGCGGCGGCATCATCGGCAGCGCTTGCGCCTTTTTCATGGCGCGCGCTGGCCTTGACGTGGCCCTTGTCGACCAGGGGCCGCTTGCCGGTGGCACCACCGCCAACAGCTTTGCCTGGGCCAACGCGTCGTCGAAAACCACTGACCGCGACTACCACGCGCTGAACATGGCCGGCGTCGCGGGCTACCGGGCGCTGGAACAGGAATTCGGAACCGGGGCCATTGGGTTGAATGCAACCGGCGCGCTTTACCTTGCAACTCCGGACGATGCGGCGGGCCTGCGCGATCTCGACCGCCAGCAAGCCGCGCTGGACGGGTTCGGCCAGCCGGTCGAAAGGCTCGACGCGGCGGCCCTTGCAGCGCAAGAGCCCGGCCTGACCCTTGCCGCCGGCACCACGGCGCTGCTGGCCCCTGGCGACCTCTGCGTGAACGCCCCGCATTTCGCGCGCTTCATGGCGGCGCGCGCCGCCGATCTGGGCGCGCTCATCCGGGAAAACGCGCGGTCTTTCGAACTGCTGCTTGACGATGCCGGCACCATCGGCGGCGTCCGGACCGCCGATGGCCCCATCGCCGCCCCCGCGGTGCTGCTTGCCACCGGTCCCGACACCCCGCAAACGCTGGCGGCGCTGACCGGCTTTGACGGCTTTGCCACCCGCTTTCCTCTGCGCCGTGCGCCGGGCCTGCTGCTGACCACCCCGCCGCTGGCGCCCGCAGAGCTGCCGCGCCATGTGATCAACACGTCGCTCAGTCGCGAATTCCACCTGCTGCCGGAATTCAACGGCGGCGTGAAACTCGGCTCGGACGATGTCGATGGCATGATCGTTCAGGACCGCGCGCCCGATACCTTGCGCCGGGCCGGGCAGAAACTGCTCGAGCGCGGCGGCGAACTGATGCCGGCGCTGGCCCGCGTCGATGTCACCGACTGCCAGCTTGGTGTCGGCATCCGCCCGATGCCCGAGGACGGCAAGACCATTTTCGGCGCGGTGCCCGGGGCCGACGGCCTCTACCTGATCGCCACCCACAGCGGCGTGACGCTCGCCCCGGTCCTGGGGCGCGCCATGGTCGCGCTCATGACGGGGAAACCGATGCAGCCTGACATGGGCGGCTATTGGCTTGGGCGATTTCCCGGGTTCGCGTGAGCGACCCGCAGGCCGCGCCGATGGCCGGCCGGATCAGCCCGGACCGGACATGGATCAAGGAAGCAATCGGCTGTTCCGGCTACAATTCGCAGCAACCAATAGCAGAAAAAGGCCGATTCAATGTTGCGCCTTGGAATGATCCTGTTTTCGATCGTTGCAACAACTTTCATGGGGGTGGCGATCATTGCTTCGCTTACCATTGGTTATGATACGTTGCGTCCGATCGTGGTTGCCGCAGGCGCGGGTTTTGTGCTGGCGCTGCCCGCCACCTGGGTC
>JALSJL010000282.1 GCA_026989405.1 Marinosulfonomonas sp.
GGATCTCGGCGCCCAGGGCGACAAGGGTTTCCATCAGCACCGCTGTCTGAATGGTCATGTGCAGCGAGCCGGCGATGCGCGCACCTTTGAGCGGCTGCTCTTCGCCATATTCCTCGCGCAAGGCCATCAGGCCGGGCATTTCTGTTTCGGCGATATCCAGTTCCTTGCGGCCATAAGCGGCCAGGTTGATGTCCTTGACGATATAGTCGTTGCTCACGTGTGCATTCCTTGTAACTTGTTTGCCCGTTGCCTATCACCAGAAGGGTTAAGACGCAATGAAGGGGAAGCTGTGAAAAAACCGCGCGCATGGCAAAGGATGCTGTCGGGGCGCAGGCTTGATCTGCTCGACCCGACCCCGGTGGACATCGAGATCGAGGACATCGCCCACGGCCTGGCCTTTGTCGCGCGCTGGAATGGCCAGACGCGCGGCGACTGGCCCTATTCGGTGGCCGAACATTCGCTGCTGGTCGAAACGCTCTATGGGCGCCTGAACCCGCGCGCGCCGGCAAAGTGGCGCCTGGCCGCTTTGCTGCATGATGCGCCGGAATATGTGATCGGTGACATGATTTCACCGGTCAAGGCGGCGGTCGGACCTGGCTATGGCGCGCTTGATGATCGCCTGATGGCGGCGATTCACATTCGTTTCGGCCTGCCCGCGCAGCTGCCGGTGGCGGTGAAAAGGGCGATCAAGAAGGCCGACCGCATCAGCGCCTGGCTGGAGGCCACGCAAATCGCCGGCTTTGACGTCGAAGAAAGCAACCGTTTCTTTGGCGCGCCGGACCCGGCAGCGATCGAGGGGCTTTCGGCCCTGCTGCGCCCGCCGGTCGAAGTACGCCGGGATTTCGTTGCCCGCCATGAAGCATTGCTGGGTGAGCTCTGACGTCAGAGCCCGCAGACCCTTCCGGCCATGCGACCATCCTGCCGCCAGCCGACAAAGCCTTCATCACTGAAGGTCAGGACAAGATCGCCCCAGCGCAGCTGCTGACGCATGTCATCGGGGCAACGCGCCAGGGACAGGACCGCATGGCGCCCACGGACCCGGTCCAACACCGCGATCACACCTTCGGGAGAGCGGTCAAAGTCGATCCGCAGCCCTGAAGGCGCCACTGCAAGCCCGTTTGCATCTGGAGTCAGGGTGACGGCAGGTGCACGCGGTGCCATCAGCGGTGCCGCACAGGCACCAAGCCCAAAAACTGCGAAGAGCAGGGCGATGCGCCGCATGTTTCAGCGCGGGCTGCGTTTTGCCAAGATGCGCTGAAGCGTGCGCCTGTGCATGTTGAGGCGGCGCGCGGTTTCGCTGACATTGCGATCACACAGTTCATAGACCCGCTGGATATGCTCCCAGCGCACCCGGTCCGCGCTCATCGGGTTTTCCGGCGGCGGCGGCAGGTCGCCCTCGCGGGTCAGCAGCGCATTGGTGATGTCATTGGCATCGGCGGGCTTGGACAGGTAATCGGTGGCACCGATCTTGACAGCTGCCACCGCAGTCGCAATCGCCCCGTAACCGGTCAGCACCACGATGCGTGCATCCGGGCGTTTTTCACGCAATACCTCGACCACATCCAGGCCGTTGCCATCCTCAAGCCGCAAATCGACCACCGCATAGGCCGGCGGGCGGGCTGTGGCGATTGCCTTGCCGGCAGCAACCGACGATGCCATCTCTACCTCAAAGCCGCGCTTTTCCATCGCCCGCGCCAGCCGGCGCAAGAACGGTTCATCATCGTCGACAAGCAAAAGCGAGGCATCCTCGCCGATAATCTCGATATCCTGTTCCGACACGCGCTGCCCCTTTGGCTGTCCAGTTCCGGCTAACTTAGGCCGAGAAGGCGGGGCGGTCAATTTGTCACGGCTTAACGCGCGTTAAATAATAGCCACCGGCGTGCAGGGCATGGCTTTATCGCGCCGCATCAATCAGGCAGGCAACCCTTTTGGCCATTTCCTCGGGTGTATCATCACGGCGAAAAAACTCGACAAAGCCGATTTCAGGCAGGATCAGATAGGTAAAGGTGGTGTGGTCCATCAGGTAGTATTCCGGGTCGCCCTCAACCTGCTTGGCGTAATAGGTCTTGTAGGCCTGACTCGCTGCCTTGATCTGCTCGGGGGTGCCAGTATAGCCGGTCATGTCGGGATGCAGATAATCGGTGAACTCGGCCACGACCTCGGGCGTGTCGCGCTCTGGATCAATGCTGACGAAAGCAGCCTGCACATCATATCCCTGAGCTTGCAGCAGGTCGAGCGCCTCGGCGTTGCGGGCATTGTCGAGCGGGCAGACATCGGGGCAGAAAGTATAGCCGAAATAGAGCAGGGTCGGTTTCTGAAACATATCGGCATCGGTCACTGGCTTGCCGTTCTCGTCGATCAGATCCAGCGGCCCACCGATTCCCATTGCCGCATTCTGACG
>JALSJL010000283.1 GCA_026989405.1 Marinosulfonomonas sp.
ATCCATCCCCGGACGCTGTACGCCATGCGCGATGCGGGAAAGCTGGAATGCCTCAGTCGGGGGCTGTACCGGATTGCCGATCTGCCCCCCTTGGGAAATCCCGATCTGGTGGCGGTCTCCCTGAAGATTCCCAATGGGGTCATCTGCCTGATCTCGGCGCTGGCCTGGCACGAACTCACCACCCAGATCCCGCATGAGGTCTACCTGGCTCTGCCCCGGGGTGCGGAGCCGCCGCGGCTGGATCACCCGCCCATCCGCGTCTTCTGGTTTACGGGCAAGGCCTTCTCTGAGGGGATAGAGACCCACGAGGTGGATGGTGTGTCCGTGCGCATCTACGGTGTGGAGAAGACGCTGGCCGATTGTTTCAAGTACCGCAACAAGATCGGGCTGGACACGGCGGTTGAAGCACTGAAACGTTATGTGAGCAGCCGGCCCGTCCAAGTCGACAAGCTCATGGCGTTCGCGCGCATCTGCCGGGTGGAAAAGGTGATGCGGCCTTACCTGGAGGCCCTGCTATGACACAACAACGGGGTCCCAATATCGCTGCCTCTGTACGCCAACGTCTGCTCAACAAGGCGCGCGAGACAAATCGTCCTTTCAATGAACTGCTGCAATATTTTGCCATGGAGCGGTTCCTCTATCGCCTGTCGAGGTCACCTCATGCGGGGAAATTCGTTCTCAAGGGCGCGCTGATGTTTACCGCGTGGCAGGCTCCGGTCACACGGCCTACCATGGATATCGACCTGCTTGGCATCACCGATAACAGCATCGACGCGATTGTGGCCGTCGTGAAGGATGTCTGCACGCAAGAGGTCGATCCCGATGGATTGGTCTTCGATCCGGACAGCGTCAGCGCAGAGCGCATCGTAGAGGACGCCGATTATGCCGGTGTCCGCGTCTTGCTCCGTGGGGCACTTGGAACAGCCCGTATCGCCATGCAGATCGATATCGGATTTGGCGACGTCGTCGTGCCCAAGCCTGAAATGGCAGACTATCCAACGATCCTGGATCTGCCAGCACCCAGGCTGAGGGGCTACAGCCGGGAGAGTGCTGTCGCCGAGAAGTTCGAGGCGATGGTCAAGTTGGGGCTCGTCAACAGTCGCGTAAAGGACTTCTTTGACATCTGGCTGCTCACCCGCCAATTCGACTTCGAGGGCCGGACGATGGCACAGGCCATTAGAAAAACTTTCACCACTCGGGGAACAACGATTCCCGCAGAACCAGTTGCTTTGACTGGTGACTTTGCCAAGGAGCCTGCCAGGCAAACCCAGTGGCAGGGATTTGTGCGGAAGAACCGGCTGCAGAACGTGCCTGCCAGCTTCGCCGACATCGTCGAAGCCATCGAAGCTTTCCTCGGACCCATCACCAGGGCGCTTGCCACCGGTGGAGAGTTCAAAGGGATATGGAAAGCACCTGGGCCTTGGCGATGAGCGTCCAATGATACTTGAGCCCGTCGGCTTACAGATTCGACCGTGCCACGAGCCTTCGGAAATTGCTGACATTGAACGCACCGCGCTTGTTCAGTCGCATGCGCTTGGCCACGTCCAGAACCCTTGCAGGTATGATGAACTCGTCGTCATCATTATCATCATCCGTGGGCCGGGGGTACCAGGGACGCAGCTTGTCTTCTCTGATGAGGTCCATCAGTGCCTAGAATCGCCACATGAAGCTGCTGAATTGCCGGGTGTCCTGAAGACTTTCCTTGACTGCAAGTATGGCTCGATTCTCCGGGTGATCGGTAAACATGATTTCCGTTCCGGGTGGATTTTGCAGAGGCGGACGCGCCGCCCTTTGCGTAACCCTTTCATCGCCGCGCGCTCCTTCGAGCGCGGCGGCCCTTCGGGTAGGGCCTTTGCCGTTACCAATCCTTTCCCTTGGAAGAGTCTATCAAATCCTCTGACGTGGCCTAATTCCACCGGACACCTCAGTTAAGGGATAATCCCTGAAACTGAGGTGAGAGATGACAACGAGAAAACGCTATACAACAGAATTCAAGCTGGATGCCATCCGGCTGGTAACGGAACACGGCTGCAGCAAGGCAGAAACCGCCCGAAGCCTGGGCATCAACGCGAATATGCTCAGGCGGTGGGTCAAGGAATACGAGGCTGATGAGGGCCAAGCCTTCCGTGGCAATGGCAAGTTGACTCCAGAACAGGAGGAACTGCGCCGGCTGCGAGCCGAGAACCGGCAGCTCAAGCTGGAACAGGAGATCCTAAAAAAGCGACGGCCTTTAGCATGCCCTTTGGGTACTTCGCGAAAGAGTCGGACTGAGATATCCGTTCATTGCCCAGGAGAGGAAGGCCTACCCGGTGAAGCTGCTTTGCCGGTTGCTGGGCGTCAGTCGAGGCGGATTCTATGAGTATTTGCGACGAAGGGAACGGGAGCCGGATCCGGAGC
>JALSJL010000284.1 GCA_026989405.1 Marinosulfonomonas sp.
GCCGATATGTCATCCGGAAAGCCCTTGTCGCCGCAATAGGTGGTCAGATCCCAGAGCAGGGTTTCAAAAAAGGCCTCGCCCTTCAGATCCCGGTTACGCTGCATCAGCTCTGCAAGTCCGGCATCATCCAGCATGTCGCCAGAAGCGCCGGGGCATTCCGTTATCCCGTCAGATGCGAGCAAAACCCGGTCGCCGGGCGCAATCTGGATCTGAAAGTTTTCCCATTCCGCGTCGGGAACAAGGCCAATCGGAAACCCGCCGGACCCCACGGTTTCGACCAGACCATCAACCCGCTGGATGACCATGTTCGGGTGGCCGCACTGCACGAACTCACCCTGGCCCGTCACCGTGTCGATATGGCCAAGGATCATGGTGAAATACAGCTCTGTCTCCATCTCGTCATGGAACATTCGGTCAATTTTCCGCGCAACCTGCGCCGGCGAACGGGCAACCACCTCCCCGTCCGGCCCATAGGCAAGAGCCAGATTCTGATCCGGCGACCGGCCCGAAAGATATGCTGCCACCCGCGCCGTCAACATGGCCGATGCAACGCCATGGCCAGACACATCGATCGCAAACACGCCGAACCGGGTTGGTGAAATTTCATAGTATCCGACCAGGTCTCCGCCGACATGTCCGCTGGGGCGCAACAAAAGCGAAACCTGGGCCTGACCGAAGTCGCGAAACGACTCGCGCACCAGCGATTTCTGCAGGTTCTGCGCCTCGATCAGATCGCGGTCCAGCGCGTCATAAAGCGTGCTGATTTCGGACAGCGTTTCACCGATCAGCAGGTTTTTTCTGGTCAGTTCACGCTCCATTTTCAGAATGCGCTCGCCGGCGCGAATCCGGGCTCGCAACTCCAGCGCCGACACCGGCTTGGTCAGGAAATCATCGGCCCCCATGTCCAGTCCGTGCGCAACTTCACCCTTCTCGGATTTCGATGTGAGCAGGATGAAATAGCCATACCTGTCGCCCAGGAGTTCCCGGTACCTTGCACAAAGCTCAAGACCGTTCAGGCCGGGCATCATCCAGTCGCTCAGGATCAGATCAATTTCTTCTGACGCGCAGATTTCCAGCGCCTCTTCGCCGCTGGCGGCTTCGAGCACGTCAAACCCCCAACGCGACAGATACGCCAACAGGATCCGCCGCTGCGACCGGCTGTCATCGACAACCAGAATGCGTCTGTTTTCCTGCGCCTCGTCGCATATGTGCGGCGGCAAGCGCTTTTCGTCGGTCTGCACCTGCATATGGTTCCTTGCATTGGGTCAGCCCGCCATGTCTTGCGCAAATCCGTTTAGTATAGGTGAAGGCAATTCGTTTTTCTGCTCACTTGGCGTTAACACTCGAATGCTACACCCGATGTGTGGGGGCGCGCTTGTGAGGGGTATGCGCGATGATCGATTGGGAACGTGTGAATGAGTTGCGTGGTGAGGTTGGATCAGATGATTTTCTGGAGGTCGTAGATCTGTTTCTCGAGGAAGTTGAGGAAGTGGTGGAACGGCTGCGGGCATCACCCGATGTTTCAAAGCTGGAATCCGAGCTGCATTTTCTGAAGGGAAGCGCCCTGAATCTGGGATTCAGAGCGCTTGGTGATCTTTGTGGTCAAGGCGAAAAGCTGGCCAGGGAAAACCAGATCGAGAAGTTTGATCTTGCCGCCCTGTTGCGCACCTTTGATCAATCCATGGCCGAATTCATGGCCGGCAGCGCGCAAAGGAATTTCGCCGCCTAGACGATGAATTCCGCCAATGTCTCGTCTGTGGTAATGTCTCGGTAGACAAATCCGGCCCGGTCCAGCTTGGCTTCAAGAACGGAAAAGTTCTGCGCCGCGCTGGATTCGATCCCGATCAGGACGGACCCGAAGTTTCGGGCCGATTTCTTCATGTATTCAAACCGCGCGATGTCATCATCCGGACCGAGCAGATCAAGGAACTCGCGCAGCACACCGGGGCGCTGCGGCATCCGAAGGATGTAGTATTTCTTGACGCCCGAAAACCTTTGCGCCCGCTCTTTGACTTCTGGCAACCTTTCGAAATCGAAGTTGCCGCCCGACGTGACACAAACAACCGTTTTTTCCCGAATGTCCTGGCGCAGATCCTCAAGCGCATCGATCGCCAGCGCGCCGGCCGGCTCGAGCACAATTCCTTCGATGTTCAACATGTCGAGAATGGTAACGCAGATCCGATCTTCCGGACACAGCACGACATGTTGCGGCGACACATCCGCCAAGGCGGCAAATGGCGCAGACCCGATCCGGGCCACCGCTGCGCCATCAACAAAGGAATCGACCTTGTCCAGTTTCACCGGCCCGCCAGCCAGCAGAGCCGCCCGGAAGCTCGCGCCGCCGGCAGGTTCGGCAAAACGAAATTCTGTCCCTGGTGCAGCCTCGGCGATTGCCCTGCGAACCCCGGCCGACAGTCCACCACCACCGACCGGAAGGACCAGCATGTCAGGAGCTTTTCCCAATTGGTCCAACAGCTCGACCGCAACCGAAGCCTGTCCCTCGATCACGTCCGGATCGTCGAAGGGTGACAAGAAATGCGCGCCCTCTTTCGCGCAATATTCCTGCGCGGATTTCAGGGTGTCGTCAAAATAGTCGCCGGTCAGCACGATCTCGATGTTGTCACCGCCAAAAATCCGCGTCTTGTCCACCTTTTGCTGCGGCGTCGTCACCGGCATGAAGATGACACCTTTCACATTGAAGTGGCTGCACAAATAGGCGACGCCCTGAGCGTGATTCCCGGCGCTCGCACAAACGAAAGCCGCCTGCCCCGGATTGTTCGCGCGCTGCTTGCGCATGGCGTTCATGGCCCCGCGCAGCTTGTAAGAGCGCACCGGCGAAAGATCTTCGCGCTTCAGCCAGATGTCAGCGCCAAAGCGGTCGCTCAGATGGGCGTTTCGTTGCAGTGGCGTCGGCTCGAACAGATCGCGCATTGCCGTTTCGGCAGCCTTGGCGGCCTCGAAGAAAGGTTTCATGGCCGATGTGTGGCGCGATGCGGCTGTTTGCGCAAGTGCGCAGATTGGCGCGTTCGCTTGCTCTTGGTCACAAAACCCGCTAACCGCCAGCGTTGACCAGATACAGGAGCACCCAATGTCCGCGCCAAAGAAAGTCGTGTTGGCCTATTCCGGCGGCCTAGATACCTCGATCATCCTGAAATGGCTTCAGACCGAATATGGCTGTGAGGTTGTCACCTTCACCGCCGATCTTGGTCAGGGCGAAGAACTCGAGCCGGCGCGCAAGAAAGCCGAACTGCTGGGAATTGCCCCTGAAAACATCTTCATCGAGGACTTGCGCGAAGAATTTGTCCGTGACTTCGTTTTTCCGATGTTCCGAGCCAATGCGCTGTATGAAGGGTTGTATCTGCTGGGCACCTCCATTGCCCGCCCGCTGATTTCGAAACGCCTGATTGAAATTGCCGCCGAAACAGGCGCCGATGCCATCGCACACGGGGCCACGGGCAAAGGGAATGACCAGGTCCGGTTCGAACTTGCCGCCTACGCGCTGAACCCGGACATCAAGGTGATCGCGCCATGGCGCGAATGGGATCTGACCAGCCGCACCAGGCTGTTGGAGTTTGCCGAAAAGAACCAGATTCCGATCGCCAAGGACAAGCGCGGCGAAGCGCCGTTCAGCGTTGATGCCAACCTGCTGCACACCTCATCCGAAGGAAAGGTGCTGGAGGACCCGGCGGTCGAGGCCCCCGATTATGTTTACCAGCGCACCGTCAACCCCGAGGATGCGCCGAACACGCCCGAGTATATCGAAGTCGGGTTTGAAGGGGGTGACGCTGTTTCGATCAACGGACAGGCCATGTCGCCGGCAACCATTCTGACGGCCCTGAATGAATATGGCGGCAGGCACGGGATCGGGCGGCTGGACCTTGTCGAAGGGCGGTTCGTCGGCATGAAGTCGCGCGGGATCTATGAAACCCCCGGCGGCACCATCCTGCTGGAAGCGCATCGCGGGATCGAGCAGATCACGCTGGACCGCGGCGCGGCGCACCTGAAAGATGAGATCATGCCGAAATATGCCGAGCTGATCTACAACGGGTTCTGGTTCAGCCCCGAGCGCGAAATGTTGCAGGCCCTGATCGACAAGAGCCAGGATCATGTGACCGGCACGGTTCGGCTCAAGCTTTACAAGGGCTTGGCGCGCACGGTGGGGCGGTGGTCGGAGCATTCGCTGTATTCCGAAGAGCATGTGACATTCGAAGATGATGCCGGCGCTTACGACCAGAAGGATGCAGCCGGGTTCATCCAGTTGCAGGCGCTGCGCCTGAAGCTGTTGGCAAAGCGGGACAGGCGCGTGAAATAGGCGCGCCTAGAACAAATAGATACATCGTTTAACATAGACTCCGGCAGCGACTCATCCTATCATAGATGTTGTGTGCGGTGCACTTTCTAACCCAAGCCCTAGCCTGATACGCCGCGGGCAACGGCCCGGGAAAGGAGGTGAGCCAAATGGCAAAACGTACACGAAAAGTGGGCCGAAGCGCGATCACTGGTCGCTTTACTTCGGTCTCCACGGCCCGCAACAAGCCAAGGACGCATGTTGTCGAGACCGTGAAAAACCCGAAGCCCAAAAAGACGGGCTGTTAAGGGGCAGGGCGGTTTCTCTTGCAGGGGAGGCCGCCCTGTTTCCAATCTTACATTGCATTTATTTCGATTCAACTAAATTTTTCAATATCTTACATGTTTTAATTTCATGAGTCACAACAGTGACTTACGAGGCCCTATCCCCGAATAGCCCGGCGGCACCGCCGGGCAGCGCCCGACCGCCCCCATGGGCGGGCGCTTCACTTCCGCCCGCGGTCGGGCGCTGCCCTAGTTTCTGTGCACGTCGGTTCAGGTCAGGCGATAAGGGAAGAGCGCCTCGAAATACGGCATCGCCTTTTCAGCGAGCGACAGATAGGCGCCTTCAAGAATGGGCAAGTCACCTTCCGGCCCGGAAAATCCGGTGGAGCGGTGCACCGCGCCATACCAGTGTGATGCCCAGACACCATCGTCCGGGTGGCCGCCGGCGGGCCAGTGCAGCATCTCGGGGCGCCAGTCGAGCCCGAGCGCGACGCACAGTTTTTCCAGCATCCCGGCAGGGTCGGCGCGAATGTCGGCGCTGTCGATCACCAGAGGGGACTCGCCGGCGGCGCGGCATTGCTCGAACAGTTCCGCCTGCTGGCGAAAACCGATGTCGTCAAGCCTCGGCGCCTCGCGCTTTTTCACATAGCTTGCCACCACCCGCGCCGGGTGACGGATGAGAAAGACGTTTTTGACCTGCCGCATCCAGTCACGCGGCACGCCCTCGACCATATGCTGGGTCATGTGCTTCTGGTAGAAATGCGCCTTTTTGCCCGGATCAGACCCTGTTATCTGCGCGATGACCTGCCGTGGATCGGTCGGCTGAGTCGCCAGGATTTCGGCGCGCATCGGGTGGTCCAGACCTGTCAGTTTCAGATATGCCGCATAAAACGGCTCATCGACCACGGCACAGTCACCACGGGCGCCAAATGAATACATCAGTGCCGTCGACAGATTGCGGGGCCCCGACCACATGGCAATCTTCATCCTGCGCACTCCTGCCGGATCAGTTCCTTGTACAGTTGGCGCAGCCGGGCGGTCACCGGGCCCATTGTGCCATCTCCGATCTTGCGCCCATCAATTTCTGCAACCGGGGTCTGCGCACCAAATGTTCCGGTCAGAAAGGCTTCATCCGCGCCGTAGGTATCAACCAGCGAATAGTTGCGTTGAAAAACCGGGATGTCATTGTCCCGGCAAAGATCGATCACTTTCTGCCGGGTGATGCCGTTCATGCAATAATCCCCGGTCGAGGTCCAAACCTCGCCCCGCCGGACAATGAAAAAGTTGCACGCATTTGTCGTGTTCACGAATCCATGCACATCAAGCATCAACGCCTCATCGGCGCCGGCCTTTTCGGCAGCGATCCCGGCAAGAATGCAGTTCAGCTTGGAATGGCTGTTGAGCTTGGGGTCCTGTGACATCGGCAAACCACGAATTTGCGGCACCGTTGCCAGCCGGATCGGGCGCGGAAGCGCCGGGCGCGAGTGTTCCATGATGATCACCACGGTCGGCCCGGACTGGCTCAGAGACGGGTGCTGGAACGGACGCCGCTTGACCCCCCGTGTCACCATGAGCCGGGCGTGAACATCGGTAACCATCCCGTTTGCCAGCCGGGTTTCCTCTATCGCGGCCTTCAGCCCGCTTCGAGTCATCCCGATTTCCAGGTCGATTGCCTTGGCGGCTTCAAACAGCCGATCCAGATGTTCTTCAAGAAACGTCCAGCGCCCATCATGAAGGCGCAGGCCTTCCCAGATGCCGTCGCCCAGCATGAAACCGCTGTCATAGACACTGATCTTCGCCTCCGGGCGCGGCAAAAGCTGGCCGTCCACATAGATGATGATCCGCTCGTTTCGGGCGTCTTCCTCGGCTTGGTGGGTGCTGATGCGTTCCATCCTGCGTTCTCCTGTTTTTTCGGACGGTAGCGCGGGCGATGCGGCCCTCCAAGCGGTAAAATCTGCTCACCTCGCCGTGACACACGCGAAATTTTGTTGTTTTCGGCAACGCTTGGCGCAAGGTGCGGATCAAAAGGAGATCATCATGCGTTTGTCGAGCTGGAAACCAATAGTCCTGACCATCGCGATCATGCTGGGATTCCTGGCCCAGACAGATCGCGCCCACGCCGGAAAACTGGAAACCGCCATTGTCGCCGGAGGGTGTTTCTGGTGTGTGGAATCAGATTTCGAGAGCGTGCCGGGGGTTGTCGAAGTTGTCAGCGGATATACCGGCGGCAAGACGGCCAACCCGACATACAAGCAAGTATCCAAGGGCGGCACGGGGCACTATGAGGCCGTCAGGATCACCTTTGACAGCGGCAAGATCACCTACGATGAGATCCTGCACCTGTTCCTGCGCTCGATCGATCCGCTCGACGCCGGCGGCCAGTTCTGTGATCGCGGCGACAGCTACCGCACGGCAATTTTTGCCAAGGGTCCCGCGCAGCGGGCGGCGGCCGAAAAAGCGGTGGCCGAGGCCAGCGCCGCGCTCGGACGGAAGATCGTGACCCCGGTCCTGAATGCGTCGCGGTTCTACAAGGCCGAGGCCTATCATCAGGATTACTACAAGGGCAAAAAGATCGTCGTGACCCGCCGCGGGCCAAAGACCCAGGCGGCGGCCTACAAGTTTTACCGGAACGCCTGTGGCCGCGACGCGCGCGTGCGCCAGATCTGGGGAAGCGCTGCACCCTTTGCCGGTCACTGAACCGCCGAAACAGTCAGGTTTCGGGTCAGGCGATCTGGCCCAGCCCGGAACCGGCAATCACCGCCATGTTCAATATATCGTTCTGCGTCGAAACGGTCGAACAGATCTGAACCGGCTTGTCGATCCCCGTCAGGATCGGGCCGATCACGGTCGCACCGGCCATTTCCTGCATCAGCTTCACTGAAATCGACGCCGAATGGCGCGCCGGGACGACCAGGACATTGGCCGGGCCGGTCAATCGGCAAAACGGATATTGCGCCATGACATCCGGGTTCAGCGCGACATCAACGGTCATTTCACCGTCATACTCGAAATCAACGCCGCGCTGATCGAGAACTTTCGGCGCCAGGTGCATCTTGGTTGCGCGCTCTGAAACCGGGTAGCCAAAGGTCGAGAAACTGACGAAGGCAACGCGCGGTTCGATCCCCATACCTCGTGCGACCGCCGCTGCACGCTCGGCGATATCGGCCATGTCTTCTTCATCCGGCCATTCATGAACCAGCGTATCTGCAATAAACACGATCCGGCCCCGATGGAGCACAGCCGTGACCCCGACAGCGCCATCCTGTGCCCTGGCATCGAAAACGTGATTGATCAGCCCGAGAACATGCGCCGACTTTCGGGTTGCCCCCGTCACCAGAGCATCGCCGTGCCCATGTGCAAGCATCAGGGCCGAGAAAACATGCCGATCACGGGCCGCCAGCCGATGCACATCCTGTTGATCGTATCCATGACGTTGCAGGCGGCGATACAAGAATTCCTTGTAGGCATCCAGATGCTCGGTATTGGCCGCATTGACGATTTCCAGCTCGTCCACCGCGTCCGCCAGCCCCTCTGCGGCCAGCTTGGCGGCAACATCCGCTTCGCGCCCGACAACAACGGCCCGTCCAAAACCGCCGCGCTGATAGGCAACAGCAGCCTTCAACACCCGCGGATCGTCACCTTCGGCGAAAATCATGGTCGCCTGGGCTGCGCGGGCACGCGCATTGAGGCCCTGCAAAATGGACGCCGTCGGATCCATCCTTGCCTCAAGCCCGAGCCGATAGGCATCCATGTCGATAATCGGGCGGCGCGCAACGCCGGTGTCCATTCCGGCTTGCGCCACGGCAGGTGGAATGCGGTGAATGAGGCGCGGGTCAAACGGCGCCGGGATGATGTAGTCACGCCCGAATTTCAACTTGCGCCCATAAGCCAGTGCCACCTCGTCCGGCACATTTTCGCGCGCCAGCTCGGCAAGGGCGCGGGCACAGGCGATTTTCATTTCGTCGTTGATGGCGCGCGCATGAATGTCCAGCGCACCGCGAAAAAGATAGGGAAAGCCCAGCACGTTGTTCACCTGGTTCGGATAGTCCGAACGCCCGGTCGCCACGATTGCATCCTCGCGAACGTCGTGAACCTCTTCCGGGGAAATTTCCGGATCGGGATTTGCCATCGCGAAAATAACCGGGTTTTCCGCCATATCAGAGACCATTTCCTGCGTCACAGCCCCCTTGGCCGACACCCCCAGAAACACGTCTGCGCCCATCATCGCCTCTTCCAGAGTGCGCGCATCAGTGTTTGCGGCATGGGCCGATTTCCACTGGTTCATACCTTCCTTGCGGCCCTGGTAAATCACCCCCTTGGTGTCGCACATCAGGCAGTTGTCGTGTTGCGCGCCCATAGACTTGATCAGCTCCAGGCACGCGATACCGGCAGCCCCCGCGCCATTCAGCACGATCTTGCAATCCTCCAAGTTCTTTCCCGAAAGGTGCAGCGCGTTGATCAACCCGGCCGCGCAGATGACAGCCGTGCCGTGCTGGTCGTCATGAAAGACCGGAATGTCCATTTCCTCTTTCAGACGCTGCTCGATGATGAAACATTCCGGCGCCTTGATGTCTTCCAGGTTGATCCCGCCAAAAGTGGGCCCCAGCAACCTGACCGCATTGATGAACTCTTCCGGGTCGGCTGTATCCAGCTCGAGGTCGATTGAATTCACATCGGCAAAACGCTTGAAAAGCACCGCCTTGCCTTCCATGACCGGCTTGGACGCCAGCGCCCCCAGATTGCCAAGCCCAAGAACGGCAGACCCGTTCGAAATGACGGCAACCAGGTTTCCCTTGTTGGTATAATCATAAGCCGTTTCAGGCGTTTGCGCGATTTCCTCACAGGGAACCGCCACGCCCGGACTGTAGGCAAGCGACAGATCCCGCTGGGTTGTCATCGGCACCGATGGTGTAACGTCGAACTTGCCGGGACGCGGCTCCATGTGGAACGCCAGGGCTTCTTCTCGGCTATACTTGATCTTTGACATTCCTGGGCGTCCTTGTTGTTCTGTTCAATCCGTCTTAGCGGCCCCGAACCGAAGGTCAACAATTTCCCCGTTTTCGTGCTTTTCCCCGGAAATCGCAGTTTGTATGGTTGCCCAAACAATCCTGTGGGGAACCCATTGAGCACCGCGAATGCCGCCCTGACGCCGATGATGGCGCAATATCTGAAGATAAAGGCAGACCATCGGGATGCGCTGTTGTTTTACCGCATGGGCGATTTCTACGAGATGTTCTTTGACGATGCGGTTCTGGCCGCCGAGGCGCT
This sequence comes from Marinosulfonomonas sp., assembly GCA_026989405.1. Classification (GTDB taxonomy): domain Bacteria; phylum Pseudomonadota; class Alphaproteobacteria; order Rhodobacterales; family Rhodobacteraceae; genus JAJRUE01. The sequence continues at coordinate 9,841 of JALSJL010000284.1, forward strand.
CGACATTGCATTGACCAAACGCGGCAAGCATCTGGGCAAGGACATCCCGATGTGCGGGGTTCCGGTCCACTCGGCCGAAGGCTACCTGCTCAGCCTCATTCGCAAGGGGTTTCGTGTCGCCGTCTGCGAGCAGATGGAAAACCCCGCCGAAGCCAGGAAGCGCGGCTCGAAATCGGTGGTGAAACGAGAGGTCGTGCGGCTGGTCACACCTGGCACACTGACCGAAGACTCGCTGCTCCAACCGCGCCGGAACAACTTCCTTGCCGCCTATAGCGAGGTGCGCGGAGCGGCTGCGCTGGCCTGGACCGATATTTCAACCGGCGAGTTTCATGTGGCCACCTGTCCGTTGGCACGGCTGGCGCCCGAGCTTGCGCGCCTGATGCCCAGCGAAGTGCTTGTTGTTGACGGGCAATCGCCGGAAATCATCGAATTAGTGTCTGATATGGGCGCATCGGCGACACCATTGGCCAGGGCGTCCTTTGACAGCACAAATGCGCAAGATCGTCTTGCGGCGCATTTCGGGGTTGCGTCGCTGGATGCGTTCGGAACATTTGGACGCGCCGAAATTTCAGCCCTGGGCGCGATCCTGGAATACCTAGAGATCACGCAGAAGGGCAAGCTGCCGCTGCTGCGCCCACCGGTTCGTGAAGCCTTGGGCGAAAACCTTCAAATCGACGCCGCGACCCGCCGCAATCTTGAGCTGACGCAAAGTCTGACCGGGGCAAAGGACGGCTCTCTTCTGGACGTCATCGACAACACCGCAACTGCGGCAGGCGCGCGCTTGCTGGAACGGCGGCTGTCCAGCCCTTCCTGCGCGCTCTCGCTGATCCATGCACGCCAGGAGGCGGTGGCATTCATGGTCGAACACGCCGATCTGCGCGACCAGTTGCGCGACACGTTGCGCAAGGTGCCCGACTTCGACCGGGCCCTTTCGCGCATCGCCCTGGACAGGGGCGGGCCGCGCGACATGGCCGCCATCCGAACGGGTCTTGCACAGGCCGCCAGGATTGCGCACCGGATGAGCGGGGCGGAGCTGCCCGAAAACCTGCGTGATGCCGTGGCGGCCCTGACCGGCCAGGAGGCCCTGGTTGAGCTTCTTGATGCCGCCCTGGTGCCCGAGCCGCCATTGCTCACGCGCGATGGCGGATTTGTTGCCAGCGGGTTTGACAGTGATCTGGATGAGGCGCGGCGGCTCCGCGACGACGGTCGCAACATCATTGCCGGCCTGCAGGCCAGGTATGTCGAGATGACTGGCGTTTCCTCCTTGAAGATCAAACACAACAATGTGCTGGGATACTTCATAGAGCTGACAGCGCGCCATGCCGACATGATGCTGTCCGCACCGCTTTCAGAGACCTTCATCCACCGGCAAACCACGGCCAACGCCGTCCGGTTTACCACGGTTGAAATGTCCGATCTGGAAACCCGAATTCTGAATGCCGGCAATCAGGCTCTGGAGATTGAAAAGCGTGTCTATTCCATGCTTTCCGACGCGATAATGGAGGTGGCTGCACCTATCGGCGCGGCAGCGCGCGCCATTGCCGAGCTGGATTTTTCAGCGGCTCTGGCCACACTGGCCGTTTCCGAAAACTGGTGCCGCCCAAAAATTGACGACAGCCGGAACTTCAGGATTGAAGGCGGGCGCCATCCGGTTGTGGAGGCCGCGCTGCGCCGCCAGGGCGGCGTTCCCTTCATTGCCAACGACTGCACGCTGGAAGGCGGCAAGGAGGCCGCCGGCATCTGGTTGCTGACCGGGCCGAACATGTCGGGGAAATCGACATTCCTGCGTCAGAACGCCCTGATCGCCCTGCTTGCGCAGATCGGCTCGTATGTGCCTGCCCGCTCGGCCGAGATCGGCCTTGTCTCACAACTGTTTTCGCGTGTCGGCGCCTCGGACGACCTGGCGCGCGGACGTTCCACTTTCATGGTCGAAATGGTTGAAACGGCCGCCATTCTCAATCAGGCCGATGACCGCGCCCTGGTCATTCTGGATGAAATCGGGCGCGGGACGGCAACTTATGATGGCCTGTCCATCGCCTGGGCCACCCTGGAGTACCTGCACGACAAGAACCGCTGCCGCACACTTTTTGCCACCCACTACCACGAGATGACGGCACTTGCCGACAAGCTGGATGGTGCGCAAAACGCAACCGTCGCCGTCAAGGAGTGGGAGGGTGACGTGATTTTCCTGCACGAAGTCCGAAAGGGCGCGGCTGACCGATCTTATGGTGTCCAGGTTGCGAAGCTGGCCGGCCTTCCCGCGGCTGTGGTGTCAAGGGCACGCGTCGTGCTCGAGGCCCTGGAAAAAGGTGAACGCGAGGGCAAGGCGCACAAGGCCGGGCTGGTGGACGATCTGCCGCTGTTTTCGGTCGCGCCGTCACCGGCCCCGGCAACTTCCGCACCTTCGCCGGTCGAAGAAAAGCTCGCCGGGGTGTTGCCCGACGAGCTGACGCCAAGGGAAGCGCTTGATCTGATCTACGAGTTGCGCGCGCTTATTGCTGACGCGGGGTCGAACTGACGCCGACATTGGCCGGACGCAGCAGGCGGTCGTGCAGCAGAAATCCTTCCGACATCACCTCGACGATATCGCCAGACTGCGTTCCCGGAACCGCCGCTTCGAACATCGCCTGATGGATTTGCGGGTCGAACTTGTCTCCGACCTGGGGTTCGATGATTTCGATGCCGTGCTTCTTGAACACCTTCAACAGCTCGCGCATCGTCAGCTCGATACCCTCGATGAACCCCTTGTCGTTCGCCAACTGTTCTTCGCTGACTGAATCGAGTGCTCGTTTCAGGCTGTCGTAGACCGGCAGCAGATCACGGGCAAGCTTGGAGCCGCCGTATTGCTCGGCTTCGCGACGATCGCGCTCTCCTCTTTTGCGGATGTTTTCCGCATCGGCAAGCGCCCGCATGAAGCGGTCGCGCATGTCGTCGCGTTCCGCCTTCAACTGCTCAATCTGATCATCGACCTGAAGGTCGGTTGCCTGCGCTTCGGGATGCGCGTCATCCTCCGCAGGCAGGGCTTCCTCATCTTTGAACTCTTCGTTTTCGCCATTGGCCATTTTTCTGTCCTTCAATCCCGGCCGGACAACAGTTTGCCGACCAGCTGCGCGGTATAGTCAACGATCGGCACGATCCGCCCGTAGTTCAGGCGCGTCGGGCCGATGACGCCCACAGCGCCAATAATTTTTCGGTCAGAGTTCATATAGGGCGATACCACCAAAGAGGAACCCGAAAGTGAAAAAAGTTTGTTCTCCGAGCCGATGAAAATCCGCACGCCGTCGCCCTCTTCCGTGAGGTCGAGAAATTCAGCAATATCGCGCTTTCTCTCGAGGTCATCAAACAGGCTTCGGATGCGTTCAAGGCTTTCGCTGTCATCGGTATCCAGCAGGTTCGCGCGCCCGCGCACAATCAGCCGCTCGTACGACTCGCCGCCGTCTTCCCAAAGTGCCAGACCGTTTTCAACCAGCGCCCGCGCCAGGCCGTCCAGCTCTTGTCGGCGGGCCTGAATTTCGGTCTTGATGGTCTCGCGCAGCTCGCTGATGGTCTTGCCTTCGGCGATGTTGTTCAGAAAGTTCGCAGCTTCGCGCATCGACGAAGGGGTCTGCCCGGGCGACGGCGTGAAAACCCGGTTTTCAACATGACCATCAGCCTGAACCAGAACAACAAGCGCCCGATCCGGTGCCAGGCTGACAAACTCGATATGGCGGATGGGGGCTTCGTGTTTTGGCGCAAGAACAAGGCTTGCCCCCTTGGTCAGACCGGACAGCACGGCGCCAAGCTTGTCCAGCATGGCCCCGGTGTCGCGCGCGTTCGAACCCAGCGTCGCATCAATTTTTGACTGGTCATCCGAATCGAGTTGCGAAACCTCCAGCAGCCCATCGACGAACATGCGCAACCCTGCTTGGGTCGGAACCCGGCCGGCAGACACATGGGGCGCATCCAGCAACCCCAGATGCTCCAGGTCCTGCATGACATTGCGGACCGTCGCAGCGCTGATCTTTTCTGTCAGCGACCGCGTAAGGGTTCGCGATCCGACCGGCTCGCCGGTTTCCAGGTAGCCTTCGACCACAAGGCGAAACACCTCGCGGCTGCGGTCATTCAACTCATCCAGCAATTTCGGTCCGTTCGTCATTTGCGGGTATGTCTCGCGCCATTTCATTAAACGTAACCGGGGATCAAACGTCAATCGGGCTTGCACCTTCAGTGGTTGCACGGATATGAGGGCGCATCCAGCCAGAAAAGGGATTTCAGATGCGGCCTTCAGGCAGAGAAATAGACATGATGCGACCGATTTCAATCGAAACCGGTGTAACAAAACACGCCGAAGGGTCGTGCATGATCAAGGTCGGGGACACCCATGTGCTTTGCACCGCATCGCTCGAGGCGCGCGTGCCCGGATTTCTCAAGAATACCGGTCTGGGCTGGGTCACGGCCGAATACGGGATGCTGCCGCGCTCGACCGGTTCGCGCATGCGCCGCGAAGCAGCGGCGGGAAAGCAAGGTGGCCGCACGGTGGAAATCCAGCGCCTGATCGGCCGGTCGCTTCGCGCGGGTATCGATCGTGTCGCCCTGGGGGAACGCCAGATCACGGTGGATTGTGACGTCATTCAGGCCGACGGCGGCACGCGGTGTGCCGCGATCACCGGTGGCTGGGTGGCGCTTCGGTTGGCAGTGAACAAGCTGATGAAAGCCGGCGATGTCGTCAGCGACCCGCTGATTGACAACGTTGCCGCGGTCAGTTGCGGGATCTACGCAGGCCAGCCGGTGCTGGACCTCGACTATGCAGAAGACAGCGAAGCCGGTGTTGATGGAAACTTTGTCATGCTTGGCGGCGGCAACCTGATCGAGGTGCAGATGTCGGCCGAAGGATCAACCTTTTCGCGTGACCAGATGACGACATTGCTTGATCTTGCCGACAAGGGCGTGGCCGAGCTGGTCGCCGCGCAGAATGCCGCCGTGGCCTGATGCGCAGGTTTTCCGGCGACAAACTGGTCATTGCTTCCCACAACAAGGGAAAATTGCGCGAAATTTCTGCCCTTGTTGCGCCTTTCGGTGTTACCGCGATCCCGGTGACCGATTTCGGTCTCGAAGAGCCGGAGGAAACCGAAGACACATTTGTCGGCAATGCCCGGATCAAGGCACATTTCGCAGCCAGGGAAACCGGCTTGCCCGCGCTTTCGGATGACAGCGGGATCATGGTTGACGCACTGGACGGAGCGCCCGGCGTCTACACCGCGGACTGGGCCGAAACGCCGGCCGGCCGTGATTTTCCGATGGCGATGAAGAAAGTCTGGGACCTGCTTGAAGCAAAACACGCTCCCGAACCCCGAACGGCGCATTTTTGCGCCACGCTGTGTCTGGCCTGGCCGGACGGGCATGATGAAATATTTGAAGGGCGTGTATCCGGTCGACTGGTCTGGCCGATGCGGGGCGAACGCGGGTTCGGATTTGATCCGGTCTTTCTTCCCGACGGCGAAACCGAAACCTTTGGTGAAATGGATCCGGCAAGAAAGCATGCGATGAGCCACAGAGCAGAGGCGTTTGCCAAACTGGTCGCAGGTTGTTTTGCCTGAAAACTGGCAGATCGGCGGCTTTGGGCTGTATGTTCACTGGCCCTTCTGCAAGGCAAAGTGCCCCTATTGCGATTTCAATTCTCATGTTGCATCGGGTGTGGATGTCGCGCGCTGGCAGGCTGCCTTTCTTTCCGAAATTGACCGTGTCGGCGCCCAAACCGGGGGGCGTATTCTGGAGAGCGTCTTTTTCGGTGGCGGCACGCCAAGCCTCATGCCGCCAGACCTTGTTGCGGCGATCCTCGAGAAAGTTGCGCGGACCTGGCCCAGAACCAATGCTTTCGAGGTTACTCTCGAAGCCAACCCGACATCTGTCGAGGCCGGGCGGTTTCGCGGCTTTCGCGATGCCGGCGTCAATCGTGTATCGATCGGCATCCAGGCGCTGAATGATCGCGACCTGAAAGCACTGGGCCG
>JALSJL010000285.1 GCA_026989405.1 Marinosulfonomonas sp.
CTTTGGCCCCGCCGCGGCGAACGCGCCTTCGGCCGTGGACACCGGGCCGGGCAGATACAGCGCGCCCACGTAGATCTTGAAGAAGAACTTGCGCCGCACCCCGGCCCCGTTGAGCACCAGCGGCGTGGCGTCGCCGCGCAGCGTGACCGTTTCGGGCAACGCAACCCCGGCCACCTCCCGCGCCTGTGACGGCAGGGCGAGCAGCAAGACGAACAGCAATGGCAAGCGGCGAATCATGGCGATCCCCTCCGATGGTGGTAACGGCTTGAGGCTTACCCACTATGGGTACTATACTGCTCGTTATGGGTAATTTGTCAACAGCCAGGCACTCACGGTCAACACGCCGCAAGGGGGCCGCAGACAACCCTGCGCCCATGAGTCTGGCCGATGCCCTGTTTACCAAGACCCAGCAACGGGTCCTGGCACTGTTGTTCGGCGAGCCCGGGCGCAGTTTCTACACCTCCGAGCTGATCGATCGCATCGGCGCCGGTTCCGGCGCCGTCCAGCGCGAACTCAGGCGCCTTGCCGAGAGCGGCCTGGTGACCGTCAAGCGCATCGGCAATCAGAAGCACTACCAGGCCAACCCTGAATCGCCGGTGTTCAGGGAGCTGTGCGGCCTGGTGAGAAAGACCGTGGGCCTGGCCGAACCGATCCGCGAATCCCTTGAGCCGTTGGCAGACCGCATCCGGTTTGCCACGATCTATGGTTCTGTCGCCAGGGGAGTGGATACCGCCGCCAGTGACATCGATCTGCTGATCGTTGCCGATGATGTCACATTGGAGGAGGTGTACCATCTGCTTGCGCCCGTGGAGGAAGCCCTGGGCCGCAAGATCAACCCCACTCTGTATACATTGAACGAATTCGAAGACCGGAAAGAGCGCGGCAACCCGTTTCTTTGCCGTGTGCTGTCGGGTGACCATATCGTGCTGACAGGAGCCGAAAATGGGTGACCAGCAGCTCGAAAACCTGGTCCGTATCGGTCAGCTCAAGACCGAGCCGCCGGCAGAAGCTGAAATTCAGGGTCTTGTCCATTCAGGCCTGCGTCGGCTGGACGACGCGGAACGTCCGGAACTCAGTCTCGAAAGCCGTTTCGATCTGGCCTACAACGCGGCCCATGCCCTGGCGCTTGCAGCGTTACGACTTCGGGGCTTTCGTTCGGAGTTCCGTTACCTGGTGTTCCAGTGTCTCCAGCATACGGTGGATCTGCCTGTTGAACAGTGGCGCGTGCTCGATCAGGCCCATCGCAGGCGCAACCTGGCCGAATACGAAGGGTATATGGATGTGGACGAACAACTGGTCGCTGCCACCTTGCGTGTCGCTCGTCAGGTGGCAGCGCGGGTCAAGGCGCTTGCCGGTGATTGAGCGGCCCAATTGATGTGACAGGTTTGTTCCTGACAGCCTGTTGACACCCCTGCTGTCCGGGCGATCCTTTCCTGTCCGGTCAATGCAGGCAGCAGCGCTTGTATTTCTTCCCGCTGCCGCAGGGGCAGGGGTCATTGCGGCCGACCTTGGCGGTTTCGCGGACGTAGGGAGTCGCGGGTTGGCCGGCACCTCTGGCGAAGTGCCCGAACAGGCGTTGCACGCCCTCCCCGATCCGCTGCTGCCAGGCCGTGATTTCATCCTGTTCCATGCTCTCCAGTGTCTTGCGTCCCTCGTCGGTGACAAACAGCCAGATCGGCGTCATGCATTCCTCCAGTACGAGCATGTCGCCGTCCCCGCGTTGTGCCGGCCACAACTGCAGGCCGCGCAGGAAGCCCACACACCAGTCGTCCACGACGAGGCGGGTACGCTCATCCCGCGTTTCCCGGATGAAGGTCGGGGCGTATGACTCGTCGTCAAGATCGCTGATGAGCTTGTTGTAGAGCAAGATGAGGGCAGCGAAAAAAGCCCGGGCGTCATCCTCGTCGTCCCATTCCGGCGCGAGTTCCTCGCCGCCCCAGATCTCCGCCAGCCAGGAGGATGGCGGCAACATTTCCGGCGCGCAGGCCAGTGCGGCGAGAAAGCCGTCCAGTTCCGAGCTGTTCTGAATGCTTGCACTCGTTCCGTGGCGAGCCAGGTGATGGTCCACCAGTTCGCGAATGTCGGCGTTGTTCGTTTCTTCCGGGGGTGGGCGCAGGCCATGCAGGCGGGCATAGTCGGGCGGCGGCGTGTCCCGCTGCGTGCGCAGGCCGAGTTGCATCTCGACCTCTTCCAGATCGCCGGCGCAGGAGAGGTCCACGCAGTTCCGCGCGAAAAGTTGGCGAATGTCGTCGATCAGTTCGACGGCGTTCAGATCGATGAGACGGCTCAGCAACAGGCCATTGAGCGTTGGCGCCGTGGTATCCGGTTCGCGAAGGTAGTCGCGATAGATGGACAGCACCCTGTCCCTGAGC
>JALSJL010000286.1 GCA_026989405.1 Marinosulfonomonas sp.
CGCAGAACCGGCGCTTCAAAGCCCGGGATCAGGCGTTTGTAGCTGTTGGTGGAGGGGTTCGTGAAGGCATTGAGCGTCTTGGCATGTTTCAGGATACCGCCGATGAAATACAGCGCCTGATCGGACAGATCGGCATATTTATCGCCGGCAAACAAGGGCTTGCCATCTTTCCAGATCGACATGTTGACATGCATGCCGGTGCCGTTGTCGCCCGAGATGGGTTTCGGCATGAAGGTCGCGGTCTTGCCATAGGCATGGGCGACATTGTGGATGATGTATTTGTATTTCTGCAACTCATCGGCCTGGTGAACCAGCGATCCGAAAATCAGGCCAAGCTCATGCTGGCACGACGCCACCTCATGGTGATGCTTGTCCACCTTCATGCCGATCCGCTTCATGGTCGACAGCATCTCCGAGCGCAGATCCTGGGCCGCATCGGTCGGGTTGACCGGGAAATAGCCGCCCTTGATACCGGCCCGGTGGCCCATATTGCCCATCTCATATTCGCTGTCGGAATTCCACGAGGCGTCCTGGGCATCGACCTCGAAGGACACCTTGTTCATCTCGACCGAGAAACGCACATCGTCAAACAGGAAGAACTCCGCCTCGGGCCCCCAATAGGAGGTGTCGCCAATGCCCGAGGAGATCAGATAGGCCTCGGCCCGTTCCGCGGTTCCGCGCGGATCGCGGCCATAGCTTTCGCCGGTATCGGGTTCGACCACGGTGCAATGCAGGCACAGGGTTTTCTCGGCATAGAACGGGTCGATATAGCCGCTGGTCGTGTCGGGCATCAGCTTCATGTCGGATTCTTCGATCGACTTCCAGCCGGCAATCGAGGAGCCGTCGAACATGAAGCCTTCCTCAAGAAAATCCTCGTCGACCAGATCGGCCACGACGGTGACATGTTGCAGCTTGCCGCGCGGGTCGGTGAAACGGATATCGACATAGTCAATATCCTCGTCTCGGATGAGGTTCAGAACGGTTTCGTTGCTCATGTCCAGTGTTCCTTGGGTTTCTGTGGGTCTTGAGGGGGCGCATTTGGCCCCCCGGAATTGTCTACAGCGCGTCGTCGCCGGTTTCGCCGGTACGGATGCGGATGGCCTGTTCGATGCTCGAGACAAAGATCTTGCCATCGCCGATCTTGTCGGTGCGGGCGGCCTCGACGATCGCCTCGATCGCGCCATCGACCATATCATCGGACAGCACCACCTCGATCTTTACCTTGGGCAGGAAATCGACCACATATTCAGCCCCGCGATACAGTTCGGTATGGCCCTTCTGGCGGCCAAAACCCTTGACCTCGGTCACGCTCAGGCCCTGAATGCCGATCTCTTGCAGCGCCTCCTTCACCTCATCGAGCTTGAAGGGTTTGATGATGGCTTCGATCTTTTTCATATGCCCGACTCCCTATGGCCCCTATCTGGCCCCCGTGACACCACTTTCGCAGGCGGGGGGCAATCAGGTAGCATGGGGTGGGGCGGGTTTGGCGCAGGGAATCCTGCTGTTGCGCTCAAGGATTGTGCAAAGCGCCCAAAATACGGGCAGTTTGTGAAAAGGGGTTTGGTGTGGAGCTACTGACAGCGGCGCAAATGCGCAGGATCGAGCAGGCCGCGATCAAGAGCGGCAAGGTCACCGGGCTGGAACTGATGGAGCGCGCAGGAAGCGGCGTGGTCGAGGCGATTATCAAGGAATGGCCGGAGCTGAAGGCCACGTCACACCGCGCGGTTGTGCTCTGTGGCCCCGGCAACAATGGCGGTGACGGCTTTGTCGTGGCGCGGTTGCTGAAAGAGAAGGGATGGCAGGTGGAGCTGTTCCTCTACGGCGATCCCGACAAGCTGCCCCCCGATGCGCGGGTGAATTATGAGCGGTGGATGGCAAGCGGCAACAGCGTCAGCGAGTTTCACGCCCGGGTCGGCGCTGCGGCCTCTGAAGCCGAAATTGACGTCGTCATTGACGCGCTATTCGGCACCGGCCTGACCCGTGGCCTGCCCGATGACATCGGGAAATGCGCGCAAAGCTTCGAACTCAACCGGGCTCCTGGGCGTGCAGATCGCGCGCCCAGGATCGTCGCCGTTGATATCCCGTCCGGCATTTCATCCGATACCGGTGACATTGTGCCCAATGGGCGCTTCCGGAACGCATTCCACGCAGATCTGACGGTAACCTTTCACAGCAAAAAGATCGGCCATTCCCGCGGTGCCGGCTTGGAACGATCCGGCCATGTCGTGGTCAAGGATATCGGGCTATGAGCTTCTTCTTTGTCCAAATACTCCCGCCGGAGGCATAAATGTTTCGAGAACCACGCCAGATCAGAGGCGGCCCGGCCATGGTGGGGGCGCTGAAAAAATCCAAC
>JALSJL010000287.1 GCA_026989405.1 Marinosulfonomonas sp.
TTCCGCTGATGGCCTTTGGCGACCCGTTGATCCTTGTCGAGACGTCACGGCAATACCGCCCGCCGTTCGCGAGCGCCCTGGTCAGTTTCGCGGAGCGCAACCTGGTAAGTCATGTCGTGACCCGTCCGCGCTTTGCAAATCAGGTCTGTTGGGAAACCTGCGTGACCGGCAACGGTGATGGCAACGGCGACGGTGGCAACATCTGACCGATCGCTTTCAGGAACTTCCGGAGTTCTGCTGCTTGTCGTGGATCGCGGCGGCCAGCATCTCGGCCATGAACTTGGCCTGACCGGCTGGTGTCGCCCCCCCGACCCCGATACGCGTGCCAAAACGCCACCAAAGGCCTGGCGCCCAAGCGCGCCCGCCACGGGTTTTCGTGCGGATCAGAAACCCGTGCGATGGCTTGAAGGCAAACGCACCGCGTTCGACGGCGACAATGTCATCGAGTTTGCACAGCTGGCGCCCGCCACTGTCACGCAGCGCGTCCCTGGTCAGGATGATCGCATGTCCCGTCGCCTGGTAGAGCCGCTGAGCGATCACAAGCACACCCGCGCCGATCGCCAGCAAGACAAGCCGCCAGAACAGTGAAATGGATGGCATCGCCAGCCCGAGATAAACGACCATCGCCCCCAGCAGCAAAAGAACTGCAAGCGAGGCCAGGCGCCGAACAGGGGTTGGGGCCAGCTCAGCCAGCACGTCATCGTTCATCGGGTTTTCCTTGTCATTGTCCGGCCGACACAGAGCGCCGGACCATATCCCAGTAAATCTGGGCCACGTCTTCACGCGTCAGGCGCCCGCCTTCCTGATACCAGGTGTTCACACCGGTCAGCATGGCAATGATTGCCATGGTTGCCAGGCGATTGTCCGGCACATGAAAAACGCCCGCATCCTGGCCGCGCGCAAGAATTGTCTCGAGCTCGCTTTCATAACGCCGGCGAAGTCGTTCGATTTCACGAAAATTTTCTTCGTCAAGGTTGCGAAGCTCCATGTAGGCGATGAAAACCTGTTCCGGCCGTTCGAGGTGATAGGCGATATGAAACCGGCAAAAGTTCTGCAACTGCGCCATGGGATCGTCCGGTTTGGGACGCGCCTCCCAGGTTTCCAGCAGGTCTTCGAGATGAACCCGCATCAGGTCATACAACAGCGTCTGCTTGTCCGGCGTATAAAGATACAGCGCGCCGGCCTGGACACCGACTTCGGCCGCGATCTGGCGCATGGACACGGCGGCATAGCCATGTCTTGCAAACAGCCTGATGGCCGCCTGGCGCACCAGCGGTCCGGTGATTTTGGAATGCGATCCGGTTTTTCGTGCCATGATTCGATGGTATCTGAACACTCGTTCAATTGGTAGCGCCGCCTTGCATGCCGCCCCATGCCACCCTAATGAACGGATCAGGAAAGTTTGAGGGCCCAATGGTTCGAATGTCTGAATTGGTTCTTGTATCGGCGCTCGTTCTGGCGGCTTGCAGCGATTTTCCCGAACTTGACGGCGTGATCTCGCCCGAGGCCCGTGCTGCGGATTACCCTGCCTTGATCCCGATCGACCAGGCGCTTCTGGCCGGTTTTGCGGGGCAACCGGACAGTCAGGCAGAAATTGACTGGCTGATCGCACGCGCCGCCGCCCTGCGCCGACGCGCAAGGGCCCTGGCCCGGCGCCCCGTCATTGACAACCGATCCCGCCGCCAGATGGCTTCGGCACTTGAGCGGCATTTCGAAAACGACAGCGAAATGTTGCGGTAAAGTTGCGAAGCCGCTACAGACCGCCAAACGCGTTCTGGACAGAGAGACACCCACATGGCCGAAAAACTGCGTCTTGGAATTGCCGGGCTTGGCACCGTCGGCACCGGGGTTGTCCGGATCGTTCAGCGCCACGCCGCCCTGATCGCCGAACGCACCGGACGGGCGGTTGAAATCACCGCGGTCTCGGCGCGAACCAGGGACAAGGAGCGCGGCGTGCGCCTGAATGCCTATGCCTGGGAAGACGACCCGACGGCGCTGGCCCTGCGGCCCGATGTCGATGTGTTCGTCGAACTGATGGGCGGCTCGGACGGCCCGGCCAAGGCCGCGACCGAGGCCGCGATTGCGGCGGGCAAGGACGTCGTGACCGCCAACAAGGCCATGCTTGCGCTGCATGGCCAGCAACTGGCGGAAACGGCCGAGAAAAATGGCGCCGTCATCCGTTTCGAAGCGGCCGTCGCCGGCGGCATTCCGGTGGTCAAGGCACTGACCGAAGGGCTGGCTGCTAACGAGATGGCCCGTGTCATGGGGGTCATGAACGGCACCTGCAATTTCATCCTGACCGAAATGCAGAACACCGGGCGCAGCTATGACGAAGTGTTCCGGGAAGCGGCGGAACTGGGCTATCTCGAAGCCGACCCGACACTGGATGTGGGCGGCATTGATGCCGGCCACAAGCTGGCACTGCTGTCCGCCATCGCATTCGGAACGCAGGTCGACTTTGGAGCGGTCGAGTTGGAAGGCATCGAAAAGATCACCATCGAAGACATCGAGCAAGCCGCCGACATGGGCTACCGGATCAAGCTGCTGGGTGTCGCTCAGATGACCGGGCGCGGGCTGGAGCAACGCATGTCGCCCTGCCTTGTGCCGGCGACAAGCCCGCTTGGGCAACTGGAGGCCGCAACCAACATGGTTGTGCTGGAAGGCGACAGCGTGGGCCAGATCGTGCTGCGCGGGGCCGGCGCGGGCGAAGGCCCGACCGCCAGCGCCGTCATGGCCGATGTGGTCGACCTGGCGCGCGGCATTCGGGTTCCGACATTCGGTCGGCCCGCGCAAGGCCTGACAAAGCCGACGCCGGCCAGATCAAGCGTGCCCGCCCCCTATTACATGCGCATCGAGCTGCAGGACAAGCCGGGCGCGCTGGCCCGCATCGCAACCGTGCTTGGCGACGCCGGAATTTCGATTGACCGCATGCGCCAGTATGGCCATGTCGACCCGACGGCCCCGGTCCTGATCGTCACCCACAAGACCAGCCGCTCGGCACTGAATGACGCCATCGCCGCAATGCCGGCAACCGGCGTTCTTGCCAGCGATCCGGTTGCCATCCGTATCGAAGAGGTCTGACCCGGGTTCATCAGCGGATTTCTGGTTGCGCTAACATGAATTTCAGGCGGCTAATTCGCTTGGCGCGCAGCCTGCCGCGCGCTAGGACAGGGCCGACAAAATAATCAGGACAGTGTAATGGCTAACAAAGAAGAATTTCAGGATCGCATGCTCAGTCTCGGCCTTGCCCGGGTGTCGGAAGCCGCCGCCATGGCCTCGGCCAAACTGGTCGGGCGCGGCGACGAAAAGGCAGCCGATCAGGCCGCGGTCAATGCCATGCGGGACCAGCTCAACCTGCTGGACATTCAGGGCACGGTCGTCATTGGTGAAGGTGAGCGCGATGAAGCGCCGATGCTGTTCATCGGTGAAGAGGTCGGCTCTGGCCATGGCCCCGAAGTGGACATCGCTCTCGATCCGCTGGAAGGGACGACCCTTACAGCCAAGGACATGCCAAATGCGCTGACGGTCATTGCCATGGCCCCGCGCCGGACCCTGCTGCATGCGCCGGACGTCTACATGGACAAGCTGGCAATCGGGCCGGGTTATCCGAAAGACGTGGTGTCGCTTGACATGGCGCCCGCCGAACGTGTCCGCGCTCTGGCCCGGGCCCGCGGATGCAATGACGACGACATCACCGTCTGCATTCTGGAACGCCCGCGCCACGAAGACCTGATCGCGGAAGTGCGCTCCACGGGCGCCGCCATTCGGCTCATCACCGACGGTGATGTCGCCGGGGTGATCCACTGCGCCGAAGCCGAAATTACCGGGATCGACATGTATATGGGATCGGGCGGTGCCCCCGAAGGCGTGCTGGCCGCGTCGGCCCTGAAATGCATGGGTGGTCAGATGTGGGGCCGCCTGCTGTTTCGCAACAACGATGAACGCGGCCGCGCCCGCAAGGCCGGGATCGAAGATTTCGATCGCATCTATGCCCGCGACGACATGGTCACAGCCGATGTCATCTTTGCCGCCACCGGCGTCACCGACGGATCAATCGTGAAGGGCATCAAGCGCGAACCGGGCGTGTTGGAAACGGAAACCATCCTGATGCGTTCCAAGACCGGTTCGGTCCGGCGGATGACCTACAGAAACCCGACCGGCTGACCATGGCGGGCAACGCCTTTCTCGGGGTCGACCAGTCCTTGACCGGCCGGCGCTGGGTCGGGCCGGGCCCGGACGCCGACCGGCTGGCCGAGGCAATGGCCCAGAAGACCGGGCTTGAGCCTGCCCTGTGCCGGACCATGGTGCGTCTGGGCGTGGCAGCCGATGACGCCGAGCGGTTCCTGCAACCCGCCCTGCGCGACCTGTTGCCCGATCCGCTGGGGCTGAAGGACATGGACGTGGCCGCGCAACGCCTTGTTGCCGCCCTGAAGGACAAGCAGCGCATCGCGGTATTTGCCGACTATGATGTTGACGGGGCATCGTCGGCCGCCCTGCTCATCAACTGGTTGCGCGCCATGGGGCACGCGGCGACGCTGTATGTTCCCGACCGCATCGACGAAGGCTACGGACCGAACGAAGACGCCATGGCGATGCTCGCGCGCGACCATGACCTGATCGTAACCGTCGACTGCGGCACGCTCAGCCATGCGCCGATTGCAGCGGCCGAAGGGGCCGATGTCATCGTGCTCGACCACCACCTTGGCGGGGACACCCTGCCGCCGGCGCTGGCTGTCGTGAACCCGAACAGACGCGATGAAACCGGCGCATTGGGGCACCTGTGCGCCGCCGGCGTGGTCTTCCTGTTTCTGGTCCATGTCAATCGGCTGCTGCGCGAACAAGGCGTCGCCGGCCCCGATCTCATGGGGTTTCTTGATCTGGTTGCGCTTGCAACCGTTGCGGATGTCGCGCCGCTGAACGGGGTCAACCGGGCGTTTGTGCGCCAGGGCCTCAAGGTCATGGCAACCCGGCAACGGCCCGGGCTGGTGGCGCTTGGCGATGTGGCCCGCCTGGATACCGCCCCGTCGGCCTACCACCTGGGCTATGTCCTTGGCCCGCGCATCAATGCGGGCGGGCGCATCGGAAAGGCCGACCTGGGCGCGCGGCTTCTGACGGCAACCGATCGCCATGAGGCGCTGTCGCTCGCCGAGAGGCTGGACCAACTCAACGCCGAGCGCCGCGAGGTGGAAGCACAGGTTCGCGATGCCGCACTCGCCCAGGCTGAAGAGCGCGGCCTTGATGCGCCGCTGGTCTGGGCCGCAGGTGAAGGGTGGCACCCCGGCGTGGTCGGCATCGTGGCGTCCCGGCTGAAAGAGATGACGAACCGCCCGGCCATCGTGATCGGCCTTGACGGCGATGAGGGCAAGGGCTCGGGGCGATCTGTCAGCGGGATCGACCTTGGGGCGTCGGTTCAGCGACTGGTGGAAGACGGGCTGTTGCTCAAGGGCGGCGGCCACAAGATGGCCGCCGGGCTGACCGTGGCGCGCGACAGGATGGAAGCCGCCATGGCGCGGCTCGGCGAATTGCTGGACAAGCAGGGCGCCGGGCAGCTTGGGCCGCGCGACCTGCGCCTGGATGGGATGCTGATGAGCGGGGCGGCAAGTGTTGAACTGGTCGAACAGCTTGAGGCCGCGGGCCCGTATGGCGCCGGCGCCCCTGCCCCGCGGTTTGCCTTTGCCGACCAGCAGATCCGCTTTGCCCGCCGGGTGGGTGACAGCCATCTGAAGATCAGTTTCTCCGACGGCGCCGGGCCGGTAATCGACGCGATTGCCTTTGGCGCCTTCGATGGCCCGCTGGGGCCTGCGCTGGAAGAAAGCGGCGGCGCGCGGTTCCACCTTGCCGGGCGGCTGGAGATCAACCACTGGCGCGGCAAGTCTCGCGTGCAACTGCGCCTGGAAGATGCAGCGCCGGCAACGCGGGGGCAACAAGGGGGCAGTGCCGGCACCGGGCCAACGGTGTGACGGGGCACCGATTGCCGCACAACAAAATGCCATCGGCCCATCGGCCTGACACCGATGGCGGACGGATGCCGCCTGCGACGAACCCCATGCAAGTTTTCCCGGCTTGAGCCCAAGAATCTGCTTGCCCTTGATGCGCGCTTTGCCTAGATAACGGCGCACGCCAAATGCGGCCCGTTCGTCTATCGGTTAGGACGCCAGGTTTTCAACCTGGAAAGAGGGGTTCGATTCCCCTACGGGCTGCCATTTCCCGGCGATTTTCCCAAAGACCGTGCGAACCCCGCACCCTCGGCGACCGGTTCAAGTTCCGGCCGCCTGACAAAAGTTGCCCATTCGCCCCGAGTTTGGCTTGAGCCAACGGTGTTCATTGGTATGCTGATGTTTCCGAAGGGGGATTCGGCACTTGACCGACAGGGTTCTGAAATCATCGCTACGCGCAGGAGGCCGAATTTGCCGAATGCAGAACCATTGATTTTTGATGGGCACAATGACGTCTTGCTCAGGCTCCACCAGGGGGGCGGCCGTTCGCAGGTTCGCGGTTTCATTGACGGCAGCACCGGGCACATAGACTTGCCCCGCGCCAGGCGCGGAGGGTTTGCCGGCGGGTTTTTCGCGCTGTATGTCCCGTCCCCGGGCGACTCGGACGCCATGATGGCGCAAATGCAAAAACCGGAATACCGGCTGCCGCTTCCCGAACCGCTCGACCAGAGCGATGCGTTGGAAGTGATCCTGTCACAGGTCGCCATCCTGCTCGACCTTCAGGCCGCCGGCGCGTTGAACATCTGCACCACGGTTCCCGAATTGCGCGATTGTCTTGCAAACAACTGCATGGCCGCGATCATGCACATGGAAGGCGCCGAAGCGCTGGACGAAGAATTGCAGGCGCTGGATGTCCTGCACGCGGCGGGCCTGCGGTCGCTTGGCCCGGTCTGGAGCCGCCCCACGATTTTTGGCCACGGTGTGCCGTTCGCCTACCCGTCCTCGCCCGATACCGGCCCGGGGCTGACCGACGCGGGTGTCCGCCTTGTCAGGCGGTGCAACGAACTTGGCATCATGATCGACCTGTCCCACCTGAATGACGCCGGGTTCTGGGATGTTGCAAGGCACAGTGACGCCCCACTGGTGGCCACACATTCCAACGCCCACGCAATCTGCGCGCAATCGCGCAACCTGACCGACAGGCAACTCGACGCGATTGCCGAATCCGACGGCATGGTCGGCGTGAACTTTGCAACCGCGTTTCTGCGCGAAGACGGGCAGATGCGCATCGACACGCCGCTTGACACCGTGCTGCGCCATCTCGACCATCTGATCGAACGCCTGGGCGAAGACCGGGTCGGGTTCGGCTCGGATTTCGACGGCGCGATGATCCCGGACGAGATCAACGACGTGGCGGGGCTGGTGAACTTGCGAAAAGCGATGGTCGCGCACGGCTATGATGATAAGCTGATGGAAAAGCTGTGCCATGAAAACTGGTTGCGCGTTCTGGACAAGACATGGGGTTCGAGCGAATAGAACCGAAAACAGGCATCAACAGAGAGGACTGAAGAAAATGAAACCATTCAAGAATATCATGGCCGGCGTGGTCATGGGGTTTGCGGTCAGCATGACCGCGGTGCCAGCAGTGGCCGAGACCCCCGCCAATGTGCTGGTGATCGCCAACCGGATTGACGACATCACGACGCTGGACCCGGCCGAAAGTTTCGAGTTCGCCGGCTCGGACGTCAGCCGCAACGTCTATTCGAAACTGGTCAATTTCGACCCGATGAACCTGGATGCCGGATACGGCCCGGACCTGGCCGAAAGCTGGACGGTGTCGGACGACGGCAAGACGATTACCTTCACCATGCGCGAAGGGGTCAAGTTTGCATCCGGCAACCCGGTGCGCGCCGAAGATGCGGCCTGGTCGCTGCAACGCGCGGTGATCCTGAACAAGACGCCGTCATTCATCCTGACGCAGTTCGGCTTTACCCCCGAAAACGTCAAGGACATGATCCGCGCCGACGGCAACACGGTCATCATCACCACCGACAAGCGCTATGCGACGTCGTTTGTGCTGAACTGCCTGACCGCCACCATCGGTGGCATTCTCGACAAGGAAGTCGTCATGCAGCACGAAGCTGACGGCGACATGGGCAATGCGTGGCTCAAGACCAACTCGGCAGGTTCGGGCGCCTATGTCGTGACCAGTTGGAAGCCGAATGAATCGGTTTCGCTGACGGCAAACCCGAACTGGTATGGCGGCACGCCGGCGATGGAGCGCGTGATCGTGCGCCACGTCCAGGAAAGCGCGACCCAGCGCTTGTTGCTTGAGCGCGGCGACATCGACGTGGCGCGCAACCTGAACCCGTCCGACATTGCAGGGATAACCGGGGTCGATGGTATCGCCGTTGACAACGAACTGCGCGGCCGGCTGATGTATACTTCGGTCAACCAGAAGCACCCGGTTCTGAGCAAGCCCGAAGTGCGCCAGGCGATCAAGTATCTGATCGACTACGAAGGCATGCAGAACAGCTTTCTCAAGGGCCAGTATGTGACGCATCAGAACTTCCTGCCGGCAACCTATCTGGGCGCGGTCGACGAGAACCCGTTCTCGCTCAACGTCGAAAAGGCCAAGGAACTGCTGGCATCGGCCGGGGTGGAAAACCTGGAAATCGAGGCCGGCGTGCGTGAAGCGCAGGAACGGCTGGAAATTGCCCAGTCACTGCAGAACACCTTCGCGCAGGCGGGCATCAAGCTGAACCTGACGGTGGGCACCGGCAAACAGATCCTGGCACGTTACCGTTCGCGTGATCTGGACATGTATATCGGCGCCTGGGGCCCGGACTACCCGGACCCGCACACCAACGCCGGCACGTTTGCCTACAACCCGGACAACTCGGATGAGGCACAGGCCACCGGTCTTCTGGCCTGGCGCAATGCCTGGGACACCGACGGTCTGACCGAAAAGGTTGCCGCCGCCGTTGTCGAGGGCGACCGTGACAAGCGGGCGCAGATGTATCAGGAAATCCAGGCCGAGTTCCGCGAAAAGTCGCCCTTTGCGATCATGTTCCAGCGGATCGAGCAAACCGGACGGCGCGACAACGTTCAGAACCTGAACCTTGGCGGCGCCATCACGTCGGTTTCCTACTGGCCCGTGACCAAGTAGATGGCAATTGCCGAAAACAAGACTGTGGGGCGGCGCACGCCGCCCCCGTTTCTGCGCGGCCTGATCACGGCGGCCAAGACCGTCGGTTCGGTCGCCATTACCATGCTTGGCCTGATGTTCGTGACCTTCCTGATCGGGCGCGTGATGCCGGTTGACCCGGTTCTGGCCGTGGTCGGCGAACGGGCCTCGAAAGAAATCTACCAGGCGACCTATGAGGCCATGGGCCTGGACAAACCCCTTCTGGTGCAGTTCGCCTACTACCTCTGGGACGTCCTGCACGGCGATTTCGGAATGTCGCTGCTCAATGCCCGGCCGGTTTCGGAAGACATCAAGCGGGTGTTTCCCGCGACACTGGAACTGGCCACTCTTGGCACATTGATCGGCGTCCTCCTGGGCGTGCCGCTTGGCGTCACCGCCGCCGTAAGGCGCGGCACATGGATTGACCAGATTGCGCGTTTTGTGGCCCTTATCGGATATTCGATGCCGATCTTCTGGCTTGGTCTCATCGGCCTGCTGATCTTCTATGGCATACTGGGGTGGGTCGGCGGCCCGGGCCGGCTGGGCATCTTCTACGAAGACCTTGTGCCCGTGCGCACCGGCATGATCCTTGTCGACAGCGCAATCGACGGCAATTGGAGCGTCTTTCGCAATGCGTTCAGCCACATCATCCTGCCGGCCTCGATCCTTGGCTACTACTCGATGGCCTATATCAGCCGAATGACCCGTTCGTTCATGCTGGAACAGCTCAGCGCCGAATACATCACCACGGCCCGCGTCAAGGGCCTGCCCGAACGCACGGTGATCTGGCGCCACGCCTTCGGCAACATCAAGGTGCAGCTGATCACAGTGATCGCCCTGTCCTACGCCAACCTGCTGGAAGGCGCGGTGCTGACCGAAACGATTTTTTCGTGGCCAGGCATCGGCTCTTACATCACGACAGCACTTCTGTCGGCCGACATGGCCGCGGTGCTGGGCGGCACCATCGTTGTCGGGCTGATCTTCGTGCTGATCAATATCTTCTCGGACCTGCTTTACAAGTTCTTCGACCCGAGGGCCAAATGACAGACCTCCCCCCCCATGGCCAGACCTGGCGCGACTGGCTGAACACCGACACGCCGACCTCGCGCAGCCACGCGCGCGCCGCGGCGGCCTGGCATGGCTGGCTGCGGCTGAAATCCAACCACATGGCCATGCTGGGGCTGTATATCCTGATCGGGCTGGTCGCCGTGGCCGCCTTTGCGCCGTGGATCGCCCCGCATGATCCGCTGGCCCAGAACCTGATGAACCGGTTGCAACCGCCGGGATCGCCCGGCCATCTGCTGGGCACCGACAGCCTTGGGCGCGACATCCTGAGCCGGATGATATACGGCTCACGCATCACGCTGTATATCGTGTCGCTCGTGGCGATGATCGCCCCGATCGTCGGGTTGCTGGTGGGCACCATCGCCGGTTACGCCGGCGGCTGGACCGATGCCATCCTGATGCGCATCACCGACATCTTCCTGGCGTTCCCGCGCCTTGTGCTGGCGCTGGCCTTCGTGGCCGCGCTCGGGGCGGGGATCGAAAACGCGGTGCTGGCGATCTCGATCACCGCTTGGCCGCCTTATGCCCGCATCGCGCGGGCCGAAACGCTGACCATCCGCAATTCCGATTTCATCGCCGCCATCCGCCTTCAGGGCGCGCGGCCCCTGCGCATCATCACCCGGCATATCTGGCCCCTGTGCATTTCATCGCTGATCATCCGGGTCACCCTCGACATGGCCGGCATCATCCTGACCGCCGCCGGGCTTGGCTTTCTCGGGCTGGGCGCCCAGCCGCCAAGCCCGGAATGGGGGGCCATGGTGGCCGAAGGTCGGCGCTTCATCCTCGACAGCTGGTGGGTGGCCACCATGCCTGGCCTGGCGATCTTTACCGTATCGCTTGCGTTCAACCTGTTGGGCGACGGGATGCGCGACGTGCTCGACCCCAAGGAAGGCGGCACCCGATGAGCGAGACCCTGCTTGATGTCGAGAACCTGCGTGTCACCTTTCCGACCCGTCAGGGTGAATTCCAGGCGGTGCGCGGGGTGTCCTTCACGCTGGGGCGCGAGCGCCTTGGCATCGTGGGCGAAAGCGGCTCGGGCAAATCGATGACCGGGCGCGCCATCTTGCGGCTGATCCGGCCGCCGGGGCGCGTCGAGGCCGACCGCATGGAATTTCGCGGCGAAGACCTGCTGGCCAAATCCGAACGCGACATGCAGAAGATCCGCGGCCAGAAGATTTCGATGGTCATGCAGGACCCGAAGTTTTCGCTGAACCCGGTGATGAAGATCGGCGAGCAGATCATGGAAATCTACCGGTTTCACACCGGCGCCGGGCGCAGCGCGGCGCGCAGGAAGGCCGTCGAGATGCTGGAAGCCGTGCAGATCCGCGACCCAGAGCGCGTGATGCGCGCCTACCCACACGAGATGTCGGGCGGCATGGGCCAGCGCATCATGATCGCGATGATGCTGGTGACCGAGCCGGAAATCCTGATCGCCGACGAACCCACCTCGGCGCTCGATGTCAGCGTGCAGACGCAGGTTCTGTCGATCATCGACCGGCTGGTGCGCGAACGCGGCATGGGGCTGATCTTCATCAGCCATGACCTGAACCTCGTGGCCAGTTTCTGCGACCGGGTGCTGATCATGTATGCCGGGCGCATCGTCGAAGTGTGCGACGCAGGCAAGCTGCACGAGGCGACGCACCCCTACACGCGCGGGTTGCTGGGCAGCCTGCCCCGGATCGACGCGCCGCAGCCCCGGCTGGAGGTGCTGAAGCGCGATCCGGCCTGGGCGCAGGCGCCAAGCGTGAGCGGGCGCACATGAGCCGGGTCAGCGTGGAAAACCTGAACGTCTGGTTCGGCGATGGCGCCGACCGGGTGGACGCGGTGAAGAACGCCACCTTCGAGGTGCCGAGCGGCGCGAGCTTCGGGCTGGTGGGCGAAAGCGGATCGGGCAAATCCACGATCCTGCGCGCGATCATGGGGCTTGTCACCACCTGGTCGGGGCGGATGACGGTCGGCGCGTTCGAGCTGGGCAAGAAGCGCCCGAAAGACTTCTACAAGGACGTGCAGATGGTGTTTCAGGACCCCTATGCCTCGCTTCACCCGCGCCATTCCGTCGATCAGGTTCTGGGCGAAACCCTTTCGCTGCACGGCTTCAGGGACATCGACCAGAGGATCATGAAGCTGCTCGATGACGTCGGCCTCGGCCCGTCATTCCGCTTCCGTTATCCGCACCAGTTGTCGGGCGGCCAGCGCCAGCGCGTTGCCATTGCACGCGCGCTTGCACCCGAACCCAGCGTCATCCTGCTGGACGAGCCGACCTCGGCGCTGGATGTGTCGGTGCAGGCCGAAGTGCTGAACCTGCTGGCCGACCTGCGCGAAGAACACAAGCTGACCTACATCATGGTCTCGCACAACCTGGCCGTGGTCGCGCATATGTGCGACACGACCGCCGTGATGCAGAATGGCGAGATCGTCGAGTTGATGAGCGTTGCCGACATGCGCGCCATGCGCCCGTCGCACCCCTATACCAAGCATCTGCTCGACAGTTCATTCGGATACAAGCCCGACGCCGCCCAAAGCGCCTGAGATCAGCAGCGCGGATCGTCGATCAGCGGGGTCGGCACCGCCAGGGTTTCCAGCTTGGCATGATCGGTGATTTCAACCTGCGTCCCGTTGATCTGGACGCCGTGGTCCTGAAGCGCCCTGATCGAGCGCGAAAGGTTTTCCGGCGTCATCCCCAGCCGCGCCGCCAGGCGGCGTTTCTCGAGACCCAACTGGAATGTCGGCCCGCCCCCGTGCTCGGCCTGCCAGCGCAACAGATAGTTTGCCAGCCGCTCGACCGACGTGCGCAGCTTGAGGTTCTTGGCATCCTTCAGGACGCCCCGGTAGCACTGCGCCAGTTCCGACACCACGGCGCGCGCAAAAACATTGTCCTCCGCAAAAACCGCTCGCACATCCTCTGACGGCAGCAGAACGATTCTGGATTTTTCCAGCGTCCGGCCCGACATCAGCCAGGGTGCATCCTGAATGGTGGCCGCGAGAATGAAGGTCGATACCGGGCGCGCCACCGACATGGTCGTTTCGCGACCGTTCCAGTTTGCAAACAACTCGGCGCTACCGTTGATCAGGACATGCAGAAAGTCACTCGGGTCACCTTCGCGCAGCAGGTCCACCTGTGGTGGGAAATTCTGCACATAGGCTCCGCGCATCAGGCGATCGAAATTGTTGCTGTCCATGCCCCGAAACAGGGGCAGATGGCGAATTTCCTGCCGATCGGTCTCTCGCATGGTCTGAGTCGCCCCCGGATTTCCAATTTGACATTTATCAATTCGCCGGCGGAAATTGTCAATCGGACACAGTGAACTTTGTTTCCGCCGAACAGGAAGTTCGCCCCCCAACCCATCAATATTTGTCGTAACTACTTATTTTTTCAGTGTTTTTTGCCATTTCTTGACGTGGATCAACCCGGCCCGGAACGGAACACGCTCCAATACCGGCAATGAAAAGCGCCAAGGGCGCACCTGCGTGGAGGGCATGTGATGCATGAAATGGACGGAGTAACCAAACCGGTTCAATACCGGGCGCTGGGGTTGAGCACTCTGGCCTTTACGGTCTGTTTCGCCGTTTGGACGATTTTTTCGATCATCGGCGTGAAGATCAAACAAGAGCTGGGGCTGAACGAAACCCAGTTCGGCCTGCTCGTGGCGACGCCGGTTCTGACCGGTTCAATCAGCCGGATCTTTCTTGGGGTCTGGACCGACCAGTTCGGCGGCCGCATCATGCTGCCGCTTCAGATGCTGATCACCTCGATTTCGGTCTGGCTGCTGGCCTCGGTTCATTCCTACCCGGTCTTCCTGATGGCCGCGCTCGGGCTGGGCCTGGCCGGCGGCTCTTTCATCATCGGCATCGCCTATGTCTCGCGGTTTTTCGAGTCGGAAAAGCAGGGCACGGCCCTGGGCATCTTCGGCGCCGGCAATGTGGGCGCGGCGGTCACCAACTTTGCCGCGCCGTTTCTGGTTCTGGCCTATGGATGGGAAGACACGGCGCGCATCTATGCCGTGGTTCTCATTGCCATGGCCGTCATCTTCTACATCTTCGCGCCGGAAGACCCGGTGCGCAAACGCCAGAAGGAAACCGGCGAAAAACCGGCATCTGCCGCCCAACAGCTTGAGCCGTTGAAAAACATCCAGGTCTGGCGCTTTGCCACCTATTATTTCTTCGTCTTTGGCGCCTTCGTTGCCCTGGCGTCCTATCTGCCGCGCTACTACGTGGGCGCCTACGGCGTTTCGCTGGCCGCCGCCGGTGTATTTGCCGGCATGTATTCACTGCCGGGCTCGATCTTTCGGGCGCTCGGCGGCTGGATGTCGGATGTCTGGGGCGCGCGTTTCGTGATGTATCTGACGTTCATCGTATCGGCGATCGTCCTGTTCATCATGAGCTACCCGCAAACGACCTACATCGTTCAGGCCATCCCCGAAGCCGACGGCACCCCGGTCACGATCCAGTTCACATTCGGCATCCCGCTTTATGTGTTCGTGTTCCTGACCGTGATCCTGGGCTTTGTGATGAGCCTGGGCAAGGCCGCGGTCTACAAGCACATTCCGGTGTATTTCCCGCACAACGTGGGTGCAGTGGGGGGCCTTGTGGGCATGATTGGCGGCCTGGGCGGGTTTTTCCTGCCGATCGCCTTCGGGATCATTCTCGACCTGACCCAGATCTGGTCGACCGTGTTCATGCTTCTGTTCCTGCTGGTGGTCGTCAGCCTGATCTGGATGCACGTCGCCATCCGCCGGATGGAACGCGCGCAGTATCCCGAGATCCGGCGCGACACGCACCTGTCGGACGTTCCGCATGAAGCGACTTGAAAAACCATGAATTCGCGGGCCGTCCCGGCGGCCCGCCCCACTCACACCCGCAAGGAGAAGACCTTTGGGACAGGACCTGAGAAACTGGAATGTCGAGGACGAAGCGTTCTGGAATTCCACCGGCAAGAAAATTGCCAACCGCAACCTGTGGATTTCAATCCCTGCCCTGCTGTGCGGCTTTGCTGTCTGGCTGTATTGGGGCATCATCACGGTTCAGATGATCAACCTGGGCTATCCGTTCGAAAAGTCCCAGCTGTTCACATTGTCGGCCATCGCAGGCCTTACCGGCGCGACGCTGCGCATCCCTTCGACCTTCTTTATCCGCATCGCAGGCGGGCGAAACACGATCTTCTGGACCACCTCGCTGCTGATGTTGCCGGCCGCCGGCACCGGGCTGGCGCTGCAAAACGCCGACACCCCGCTCTGGGTGTTCCAGTTGCT